>CBIMZH010000231.1:0-5075 GCA_966248255.1 uncultured Cellvibrio sp. | reverse complement strand
ACCAGCTGAACATATCGCTAGTGTCCGGGTTCATACTGCGGAAGCTGTCTTTTAAGCCCCAGCCCAACAGGTCGTTCAACCATTCGCGCTCTTCAGGTAAAAAACTGCACTTGCCGGTGCGCAGCCAGCGCTTGCGATTGTCTTCGCCTATGCCAATGTCACAATCCTGGTGGGAGATATTCATATCACCCATAACAATAATTTGCTGGTCCGGGGTGTGATGATTTTGCAAATAGCTGTTTAAATCGGCGTAGAACTTTTCTTTGGCAGGGAATTTCTTTTCGTGCGCGCGGTTTTCACCCTGGGGAAAATAGCCGTTAAGCAGCGTCACTTCACCTAAGGGCGTATCAAACACACCGCCGATAAAACGTCTTTGCGCGTCTTCTTCGTCCGTTGGAAAACCCTTAATGACTTGCTTGAAGGGGTGCTTGGACATTATGGCTACGCCGTAGTGAGTCTTTTGGCCAAAATACTCAACCTGATAGCCCAGCGCTTCAATGTCAGCGAGGGGAAAGTCGGGGTCGTTTACCTTGGTTTCCTGCAGGCCGATAAAATCCGGGGAGTGAGTTTCTATAACCGCTTGAAGCTGGTGTAACCGGGTGCGAATGGAATTGACGTTAAAGGAAATGGCTTTCATTAACATGCTCTTGTTTGTTCAGAAAACGCGCCCACTGACTGTGGGCGCTTAATGACTTTAGTGATTGGCGATGCGAGTTGTGGCTGGTTGCGTCTGCTCAATGAAGTCGGCCAGTATGTGACCAGACTCCAGTAGGTAAGGATCTTCACTGGGGATGATTTCGCGCCCCTGCACCTTGGACTTCTCTTCGCTTTCTTTTTCTTTAGCCGCTTTCAGATCGGCATAGTTAGGGTAGGCGGCTTCGCCTTTGGCTTTGCGCAATTCATTTTCCATGGCCAGGCTGCGATCTTCCATGTCTTTTTGTTCTTTTTGGCGAGTTGCCAGGCGCAGGGAAACAGTTTTCTTTTCCGAGGCCTCTTTAAACAGCTCACTTTGTTTATTCAAGTAAATGAACTCTGGATCTTTGGTCATGCGCTCCTGATGTTCGGTTTCCAGTTTGGGCAGGAGGTCACCAATTTTGAAATAGTTTTGATGGGGCGCCGCGTGAATGCGGTCCCAGGGTAGGGCGTTGTCGTAGCTGCTTTCACCTATGTCTTCGGGGTCGAGCAGGCTGGGTAAGCTAACGTCCGGCACTACGCCGCTATGTTGGGTGCTATCACCGGAGTTGCTATAAAACTTGGCTTCCGTAATTTTTAAACGACCGTGTTTGAGGTCAATTAAGTTTTGTACCGAGCCTTTGCCGAAGGTATTGGAGCCAATGATAATACCGCGGCCATAATCCTGAATGGCTGCCGAGAAAATCTCCGAGGCGGAGGCGCTTAAACGGTTAACCAGTACCGCCAGAGGCGCGCGGTAAACAGCCGGTTGATAGGCGCGATAGTTACGTGAAACTGTATCGTCGCTTTGACGAATCTGTACCACTGGGCCCGGATCAACAAACAAGTCGGTGAGCATGGCCGCTTCTGGCAATGAGCCACCGCCATTGTCACGCAGATCGATAATGATGCCATCAACCTTTTCTTTGTTAAGTTCATTCAAAAGATTAAATACATCGCGAGTAGTGCTTTTGTAATTTGGGTCGCCTTTTTGATAGGCCTCAAAATTCATGTAGAAAGTTGGGATATCTATTACGCCTAATTTAAATTCGCGACCATTTTCGGTTACGGTAAATATGGCTTTCTTGGCGGCTTGATCTTCCAGTTTTACGGTTTCACGTTTGATGGTGATGACTTTATTGGCTGGGGCCGTTGGGTCTGATGGCAGCACTTCCAACTGCACAAAAGTACCCTTGGGGCCGCGAATCAGTTTGACCACTTCATCCAGGCGCCAACCCACCACATCAACCAATTCGCCATCCAGGCCTTGGGCGATGGCGACAATCTTGTCGTTGGGTTTTAGTTGCCCCTGCTTTTGAGCCGGGCCACCCACAACCAGGCTGCTGACCTTGGTGTAATCGTCTTCGCTCTGCAATACCGCGCCTATACCTTGAAGCTCCAGCGACATGCTGATGTCAAAGTTTTCCGCATTTTCTGGCGAGAGATAATTGGTGTGGGGGTCATAAAGCAGGGTGAGGGCATTCATCATATTGCTGAATGCTTCTTCGGAGTCCTGTTGCTTGATACGCTTTAGTTGATTGGCGTAACGCTTGCGCAGATTGGTGCGACTCTCCTCTGGAGTTTTTCCAGAGAGAATAGAGTTAAGTAAATTTGATTTGATATAGCTATACCAGAGCGCGTCGGCTTCGTTTGAATCTTTGGGCCAGCTGGCATCTTTGCGATCTACCGCAATAGACTCCTCTTTATCAAAATCAAATTTGATTTTGGGGTCATCGAGTTCTGCTACCACTTTTTCCAGGCGGCTGGTCATGCGCTTGATAAAACGGTTGTAGATAGCAAAGCTGATATCCAGGTCGCCTTTTTTATAGAAGTCATCAAAATCCTGACGGTATTTCTCAAACTCCTGAATGTCTGATTGGAGGAAGAAGTTTTTGGAGCCATCAAGGGATTTAAAGTATTCATCAAAATAACGACTGGATAGTGCATCGTTAAATTGCTGGTTGCGATAGTGTTCGCTCTCTAATCGTTTGACTACTTCGATTGCTGCTTTTTTCTGATCTGCAGTCGGGGCAAGTACAGGGGCTTCTATGCTGGCCTCGGGCTTGGTGTCCGGCGTTTTAGGGGTGGCGGCGACGCTGGCGCCGATAGGCGATAAGCTCAGAAGTAGTGCTAGGGCAAGGGGTAAAGCGCGAACAGCAGGCTTGTACATAAACAGGGTTCTCAACAGATTCAATCGTGCCAAATTAACGGGCAATAACACTGTGTGCGGAGTTTACTATAGCGGAAATCCATCCAGGGGTGGCGGAATTGCTGCTACAAAGCTGTAAAACCCGGCCTGCAAAAGCAGACCGGGTTGGCCAGAGGGTGCAAGTTAGACTGGAGCCTGGGCAGAAGGTTCTATTTGGCGGTCTATTGGTCGCTGGATGTTGCCGCTTCTGAGCTTTCTGTAGCGGCGGGCGACATAAGGTCAATTTGCAAGTCCTTGCGATTGAGTGGGGTGGCTTTGGGTAGAAAAGGGTTGTCTAGATGTATCGCGCGGCGATTGGATAGGTCGGCTTTTTTGAGTGTGTCCTGAACCTCGGGGCTGCCGTAAAAGTAGCGGTTGAACTCGCCATCTTTAATGGCTGCTTCAAGGCCTGCTTCTATATCTTTTGCCAATTGTGGGAATTTGGGCGAAACAAAAAAATAGGTGGGCAGCGGGTAAATAATAACCAGATTTTTTTCAACTGTTAAATTTAGATCAGGAAAGGCATTTAGCTCTGTCCAAACTTCGTTGGCCCCGCGGGGGAAGGCGTCAAATCTATCGCCGTCGAGCATAAAGTAGAGGCTGGCCTTTTTGGTTGCCTTCACCACGGTTAAGCCTGCGTGTTCAAGAATTTGTCCGTCCTGCCAGCTGCGGCCCTGGCCAAATTTAATTGCTTTCAGGTCATCCAGGGTTTTTATCTTGTCGAATCTGGCCTGATCGCCTTTGCGAATAAACATCAAGCGATGATTCATGAGGCCGCGATAGGCATCTATGCGAATAGGGATGAAATCCTGTTCCATCTTCTCGGAGGTGCCACCCCACATGACCGAAATACTGCCGCCTTTTAGCGAGTCCATCACTCTGTCCCGTGAGTAGACCTCATCGGTGCTGGTAAATTGGTAGTTTTTGTGGGAGTAGGATAAGGCCAAGCGCAACAAGCCGCTCATATAGTCGGTTTGTACGTTGGATTTCTTGTTGGTGACAACTGTAAGCGACTCTGCGGCTAAAGCCTGTTGCATACTGGCCAGGATTAGCAAAAAGACAGCAAATTTACCGGATAGGTGAAATATTTTTGCGTTCGGCATGCCGGGTTTTCTCCAAAGGCGACGATCAACCAGGGTTGATTGTAGGAATTTATCGTTTTTTATTTGCCGATTTGGGGGCTTGTCTGGTCTAGATTGCCGACATAGGTACCAGAGATTGTAGACAGTCTTTGCGCGAATTGTAAAAAGTAATTGTCAGATTTTTTGCCGGGAGGCTAATAGGTTTCTGCGCAATCGTAGATCAGCTGGAAAAAGGCTAGCTGCTCCGGGTTGCTTATTTCATAGCTGGAAGCCTGGGTAATCCGACCTTTTTGTCGGGTGAATTCACAGCAGCTAAATACGGGTTGATCCAGGGTTAAATTAACCAGAATGACGCGGGTTTGATTGGGGGTTGATTCAAGTATATCTATCAGCTCCTGGATGCTGAGCGCGAGTTTATCGCTGTGTAGCAGCGGGTGGTCATCATAATGGGTGACGAAAATATAGTCGCAGCCCATGAGCTCGCTCATATGTACGCTGAGCTGCTTTTTGTAGATTGCCTGGGCAATTTGAAATTTGTGCAGAGGGAATTTATTGCTAAGCAGCGGAGATTGGCTATTTATGCCAGAAGATTCCTGATGTTGCGCCTGACTTTGCTGCATTGCGGCTCCCGGAGCGAGATGCTGAAAATAATTTAGTGAGCAGGCAAACACCGGGAGTTGATAAATAGCAAATTGGGCCTGGTGCTTGAGTTGCTCGGGTTATTGTTATTGGCATCCAGCGATGAGCATTCCAGTGGCTAAAAATTTACCAGTGGTTTTTGAAAATAGCTAGCAATTATCTTTAAAAAAGTTATTTTTTGTACTGCTTGGTAATAACAAAAAAAGCGGCTTTCGCCGCTTTCCATAATAAAAACGCTGAAGCTGCTTAGGCTTGGCGCTTGAGCAGGGCCTCTTTAATTGTGTCGCGCATTTTGTGTACGGCTTTTTCGGTGGTCTCCCAATCGATACAGGCATCAGTTACCGATACGCCGTACTTAAGGTCACACAGGTTGGTCGGAATGCTCTGACTGCCTGCGCCAATATGGCTTTCTACCATCAGGCCAATAATTGACTTGTTGCCTTCAAGGATCTGGTTGGCAACGTTTTCCATGACCAGTGTTTGCAATTCATGGT
>CBIMZH010000230.1:0-5086 GCA_966248255.1 uncultured Cellvibrio sp. | reverse complement strand
CGCACCGGGGCAGGTTGCCTGCCCACCAGGGTTATAAATAAAACCTCCAGATCGGGCCCACTCGATCGACAATTCATCGGCAATTACTAAAAAAATACACCTTCATAGGACACTTCCCATGATGCCGACCTCGTTCGCTCGACAGCTTTCCACCTTATTACTGATCAGCACCAGCCTGAGCGCCTGTGCCAAACCCGCCGCCAATAGCAAAGACCTGGACGCCTTGCTGCCGCCCGAACCCAGCCTGCCCAGCCAGGTGTGTACAGAACTTAAAGCGCAGCAAACTGCGATAAAAGGCGTTCTGCCAGATGCAGTAGACCATGACCCAGCCAATTCCAGCCCCGACTCGGCGCGCCTGCAAGCCGCTATAGATGCCTGCCCCGCGGGCGCTGCCGTTAAACTGGTGAGCGATGGCGCGCACAACGCTTTTTTATCCGGCCCCTTCCATATCAAATCCGGTGTGACTCTGTGGATCGACAAGGGCGTCACGCTAATGGCTTCGCGCAGCCCGGCGGATTACGACCTGGGCGATGGCATTTGCGGCAGCGCGCAAGCCAAATTAAAAAACCGCTGCCAAAATTGGATTAACGCCAAAGACACCATTAACAGCGGCATAGTTGGCCAGGGCACACTGGATGGTCGCGGCGGTGCAGTGATGACCTCCGGCGCCTATGCCTACAAGGCCACCTGGTGGGACCTATCCATGCAGAGCAAGGCCAAGCCCAAACTGGAACAAAACAACCCGCGCCTGCTGCATATTGATGGCGGTAAAAATTTCACCCTCTACCAAATTACCTTTAGCAACTCGCCCAAATTCCACATAGGCAGCAATGATGTAGATCGCTTGACCGCCTGGGATATGAAATTAATTACGCCCTCGCTGGCATTTAGTGTGCCCGGCTATAAATGTGCGCCTGGGACTTTCCCCGAGCCAGGTAAGCTGGATAAACCCAGCAGCTGCTTTATGCCCGAAGTGGTAAAAAACACCGATGGTTTTGACCCGGGCACCAGCACCCATGTCACCCTCGCCTACTCCTGGATCAGCACCGGCGACGACAATGTGGCGATTAAATCCGGCGGCAAAAAAGGCGGCCCATTTACTCGTCATCACCTCTACGCTCACAACCATTTTTACTATGGCCACGGCATGTCTATCGGCAGTGAAACCGATGCCGGTGTGAATGATATTAAAGTGTGGGATCTGGTTACCGACGGTATGGACAGCGGCCACGGTGTGGGTATTCGCATTAAATCCGACGGCAAGCGCGGCGGTGAAGTGAGCGAAGTGTTGTATCAGGATGTGTGCATGCGTCGCGTTAAAGAGCCGCTGATTTTCAGCCCCTATTACGACAAAACTGATCGCACCGATATGGCGCCCAACTTCCACGACATCACCCTGCGCAACTTCCATTACGTGGATTACCCCAAAGCCAAGTACAACAAGGGCACTATCACCTTTAGCGGCTACGCCGAGGGCGGCAAGCTCAACCCACTGGGCATAGCGCTGGATAATCTGGTGTTTGATCAGTTGCAAAAAATCAAACAGCCCAACCACAATATCAACTACAGCTTTGGCCCGGGCAAAGTCGTTAACTTCCCCGAGCAAAAAGCTGACAGCATTAAAATCGTCGATAAGCAAAGTGGAAAATCCGAAGCCTATGGCTGCCCGGATTCTGCCTTTAAAAAATTCCCTTCAGATATGTCGCCTATCTAGGGAATTAAGTTAGAAATAAAAAGCCGCTGCACAGATCCAACTGTGCAGCGGCTATCAAAACCTGCGCGACAGCCATCTAAACCTGTGCGACAGTCAGTAAAAAAGGACAAAAGATGAATCAATTGGGATTGATTTACCGCCTGCTAATTCTCCTGATCCTGAGTCAAATAACTCAGGCAGAAACCGTCGAAGATACAACCAGGTTTAACTACAAGACTGTCATGTCTTTTATTCACTACCGCAACGATGGTCAGGGCGGCTACATCTATGCCAAACCCAAGTACGAGCCAGAACCACGCAGCGTCTTTGTCTTATGCATGCAAATAATTAATAAATACCAGGCTGAGTTTGGCAAGAGCCAAACAGGAATGATTCCGTTGGATATCCGCTCTCTGCCGGTTAAAGCCAAGCTCACCCTGATCAACCCGGTAGCGACTCAGGATATTTTTATTGGCGATCACTGGCTGGGTGATGGCAAACAATTTGCCATTATGGAAGACAGAGATTTTCGCCGACTGGTGGGATGGCTGAAAGGCCGCATGGAAGTCAGCACCCCCACATCAATAGATCGAATTAATGGCTGGATCAACAGCCAGCATAGGCAATGGGAGAATGACCCGGAAAGTTTCAGCGAAGGTTATTTTTACCCGGACGCAGTCGAGACAAGTGAAGAACAAGCGCCTCCGCAGAACACCTCAGCACCTAAGCCCCAGGCCAAACAGCCAGGCTTAAATCCAGCGCAACAAATAAATCCTGAACCAGTATCAGATAAGCTCGACCAGCTACCAAACGGGGCCCATACCCAGGCGCAAAGTGAAACCTCACCCAAACCAGTCACTTATCAAACTGACCTAGGCAACAAGAATTCCGGCGCTGTAGCTAATAAACCTCTAGCGCCACAGGCGCAGCCCGGAGCCACTCAGTACCTGACCAACTTGTTAAGCTGGCAAAGCCTCTGCGCGCTACTGCTTATAGCTTTGCTCGGCTGGCGCCTGCAACGGGGAAGGAAGGGCCGTTAGCCCTAACTGACTTAGGCAAGAATCGATAAAAAGCTTATGACAATTGCATTCGGGAATGCTTTACTGTCTAGTATCCACTCAGGCATTTCAGCTGTTGTCTGTAACTATAATTATCAGATAAACCCGCACCGGGAGTGACCCATGTTGCGCAAGCGCCCAGGGCTGTTGACCATAGTATTTATCGCCTTAACCAGCGGCATTTTTCCGGCTTATGCCAAAGAGCCAACAACCACCAAACTCACTGTCTACTATGAGGATCGCCTGCCCTTTACCATCCCCATCCTCGGTGAAGGCTTGATTGGTTTTATTGCCAGCCGGGTCAACAGTGTTTTAACTGACGCTGGCATTAACTATGAATGGACACTGCTGCCCTTTCAAAACCAGCAGGAAGTGCTTAAGCGCAACCAAATCCCGGCCTGTGCCGTTGGCTTTTTCAAAAACCCCTCGCGCGAAAGCTATATGCTGTTTAGCAAACCCATTTACCACAATCGCCCGCTGGTAGTGTTTGCCAACACCAAATCCGACTTTAGTAAATATAAAACCCTAAAAAGCCTGTTTGCCGATCAAAGCAAATTCATGCTGGTAAAAACCGGCTACACCTACGGCAAGGGGATAGATGCGTTAATGAAACAGGAAAATCCGCGACTGGTGTTTTCCGACAAACGCAATGTCGGCATGATCACCCGGGTAGTGGCCGGTGATGCCGACTATATGCTGGGCACGCCAGAAGAGTTGGAAATGCTGGTCAAACTCATGGACGTTAAATCCAGTGACTATCAATTTTTCCAGTTCCCCGACTTTCCCGATGGTGAAACCCGTCATATCGCCTGCTCCAAAAATGTCGGCCAGGCAACCATGGATAAAATCAACGCGGCTATAGACAAGTATTCAGCGGACTGGAATAAAGCCTATTAAGTTCGCTTGGGGAATAGTTGTTTGGCTGTTTTTTCTTAGCTATTTTTTTCTTAGCTATCTTTATTCTCAGTAAGTTTTATCCTTAACTGGACGCGGTTGCGCCGCTGAGGGTAAATCATTACACAGCTGACAGGCCTGACCTTTGCGAAAATAATAAACTCGGGTAACGGCAAAAATCCCCAGGGTGACTGGCGCCCACAAAAGGCCAAAGCTGATGGCATAATCCAGCCCTCGCCCATTAAGGTATTGAACCCCCGCCAGCATGAAAAACAGCAGTGGCAGTGCAATCAGATACTGCAATATCCATTTTCTAATCGGCATAAAGACTCCCTCAAAAAATTTCACTCAGCTATTGCCTGTGCTGCAGTAAATCACTCCAGTTCCAACTGGAAAGATTTAACCCAGCTAATCCCCGAACCACCCATCACCTCGTTACCCAACTCTATATCGGCCACATAAAAGTCTGCGGCTATCAGCTTTTTCGCCACCGCTTGCTGCAGCAGCGCAAGCAAATTCACATCGGTAGCCAAGGTATTCTGTTTAGCCTTAAAGGCAATATAAACCCAGTGGTTGGCATTAGCGCCAGAGACATCCTGCCAGTCGCCATCCGCCCACAACTCCCAAGCCTGGTTTTCCAGCTGAAACTCGCCCAGCTTTTTACCCGCCGGGCTAAATTGCCCCTGGGTGGCATAGGTCCACAGCATAACTTCAGCGGCAATTTTTTCCGGCTCAGCTTTATCGCTAGTCAATGGCTCGCGCAGCAACCACAGAGAAGTGGCCAGATTAAAATCGCCATCGGAATTTGTATCAACGGCAAATGCCAAACGCAGCTTATTTAATTGGGAAATTTGCACTGGAAAGCGCGCATCGCCAGCAGGTAACGGCGCCCAGGGGGAAGTGCCCAGTTTTATTTGCGGATAGCCGAAAACTGCTCTTTGAGTTTTCGGCCAGCGCCAGGACCAACCATATTCAGTTACACCATTAGCACTGCGCGACTCAAGGCACTGAAGCCCTGCTCCACTGGAGTCCGCCTGTTTATTCCATACATTGTTATACAGCAAACCCGTGTCGATTGAGTGCGTTTGAAAATCATCACAACCAAGTGATTCGGTAGCGGGCTTAACCCAGGTAGATGTCGGCTCCTGTTTAGTGCAAGCGCTCATTAATAGGAGCAGCCCCATGATCGCCAGCTGCTGCCAATCAGGCGTTAAATTGCGCGCATTACTTTCTGTCAATGACACCTTTGGTAACTCCCTCTAAGGTCATGTGCACTTTGCGAATTTTTGCATTTACTGCCGATAGGCGTTCATTACTCTGCTGTTGCACAAAAGCTAAAGTGCCACTGGCCCTTTAATAGCCCCCAGCTCAGTCAGAAGGTTTTTCCACTCGCCCATCAGGGTGCTGAGCAAAGCGCTCCGAGCGGCCGTGGGTATGGGCG
>CBIMZH010000229.1:0-5102 GCA_966248255.1 uncultured Cellvibrio sp. | reverse complement strand
CCACGCTCGGCTTCCTGTACCATGAAGTCGGTGGTGGATTCACCTTCGTGTACTTCACCGATCTTGTGGATTTTACCGGTGAGCTTGAGGATACGCTCAGTGGTGGTGGTTTTACCGGCGTCCACGTGGGCGAAGATACCGATGTTTCTATAGAGGGATAAGTCAGCAGCCATAGGACTCTCTTTGTCAAATTAGCTAAGTTGGAAAGAAACCGGGTTGGAAAATAGCGGCGTAATATACAGGAACTTGTCCCGAAATACCTGAATAACCTGACCCACCTGATAAAAAAGGTGCGAAATTTTCCACTTTCGCACCTGATTCGTCAAATTTACCTTAGGTGTTGGCCGCTTTAGGCAGCGCTAAAGGGCCGGTCAAATTGAATTTGAGTGGCGAAAACCGGGGCTTTAGCCTGGATTTCATGCACGGCTTTATCGCGCTGTCTCGGCTTATTGGGCAAAGCAATCGCATGCTGCGTTTAAGTCGCTGTTTTTCATACTGAATTTTTCTATCAGCTTATTGTTTTTATTGCTGTTTTTAGGCTTTGCAAATAAAAAGGCGACAACAATAGGCTGATATTGGCCCCTATGTTAATCGCCCTTAGGTTACGCATTTGTGTCAAAACCGCTAAGTTTCCGGCGGCCTGGTTCAGCCGCCTAGTGGCTTAGTTCGGCCGCCTAACGGCTTAGTTTGTACACCTCGCTGCCCGCCGCCAGGAAAGCGCCTACGCCATACACCTCGCTCTTATCCGGCCAGGCTTGGCCGGGCGCGGCGCCCACCGGTTGTACATAGCCGAGCATCCCCTCGGGGGTGACATGGCTGACCAGGCTGGCCCAGCCGCGCTCAATGGCTTTGCCATAGGTTTTTTTATCGAGCAGGCCATGGTTAACACCCCAGGCCAGGCCGTAAGTAAAAAAGGCGGTGCCGCTGGTTTCCGGGGTGGGGTATAAATCGCCGGCTTTTAAACTCATCGGCCAGTGTCCCTGGGGGCTTTGCAGTTTGATCAGGCTCTGCGCCATGTCTTTATAGAGTTGGGTGAAATAGGCTTTTTGCGGGCCTTCGGGCATCTCCGCCAGTATCAGCGTGAGGCCGCCAAACACCCAGCCATTGCCGCGCGCCCAGAAGATTTTACGGCCCTGATCGCGCGCCTCTATAAAGTGCTCGTCGCGGTAAAACAAATGCTCTTCCGGGTCGTAGAGGTGATTGGCGGTGGCTACATACTCGGCAAACATCCAGTTGCGGTAACTGGCGTCGCCAGTGATATTGGCCAGCTTGGCCCAGACCGGCGGCGCCATAAACAGGGCGTCGCACCAGGTCCAGCGCTCGGTGAACTTATAGTGGTTTAAGTGCATTGGTTGTCGGCTGGGGTGCTCTTTAATCCAGCGGGTGCGCTCCAGGGTTTTGGCGAGCATTTCCGGCTTTTGGTATTTGCGATAGAGCTGCAGATACAACTGGCCAATGGTCTGCTCGTCGGCGTGGTACTTGTCTATGCCCAGGTCCCAGTGATTTTCTTCGGCTATGCCCAGCAAAAATTGATAGTAGCTATCGCTGGGCGCCATGGCCGCCCACTTTTCCATACCTATATATAGGGCGCCGTAAGTCCAGGCATTAAGGCGATTGTCAGTTTTATTTTCGCGGCCAATATCATCGCGCAGATGAGTAATTTGCCAGTCGGCGACTTTTTCCATTATCGCCATCACTTCCTTCTTTTTGGGTTGTACCGCCTGAGCCATAAGGCTAAAGCAACTAAACACCAAACAGAGCAGGGCACCTAAACTGATTGCCAAGGTGTGATTATTTTTCATGGTTTTGGCTCCGGTTAAAGCAATAAAAAATCCTAGGGTTTCCAGATCAGCAGTTCCATCGGCCTGGGTGCCAGCTGCAGGCTCTGGGCATCGTTGCCGTCGTCCTGGCCCACCTGCTGCAATAACAATTGCGCCTGCTGCTGTTGATACCACTGAGTGATATCCAGGCTGGGCTCCCAGGCGCCCATGTTTTTATTGACCAGTACCTGGGTGCGCCACTGCGGCTGGGCAATATCGGCCAGCGAATGGGCGATCACCTGGCCCTGCTTAAAATCATCGCGATAAATTAAATGCAGCCCTGTCGCTGCCGCATGTTGCTGAATCAGTAAAACCGCGCGGGAAATAGGCGGGTTTTTGGTGCCCAGGCCGCCCAGCTCAAAATTGCCCGCAGGTTCAGGTGCGTTCAATTCGCGCCAGTGTTGCTTATCGCGGGCGTAAACAATGTGATAGCTGGGTTTGGCGCTGGGCGTGTCTGCCCAGTAGCTGGCAATAAAGGGGTTGCTCTGCGCATCTGCCGCTACCACGGGTGGATTCATTAATTTGTGTTGAGTGGGAATCCGCTTGGCCAGTTTGGCGTTGGCGGCGTTAATGGGCAGTTGATAGGTTTGGCCGCTTAAATCCTGCCAGGTCTGGCCATTATCCAGCGAGCGGGCATAGGCAATATCGTGATTGCTGGCCACATCCGGCGTGTCGCGCCAAATCCAGGCCAGGTGCAACACACTGTTTTTATCTATGGTCATATCCCAATAGGCACTGCGCTCACCTTCGCCATCAATCAGTGAGCTGTGCAGGCGCTGCCAGCTTTTGCGTTGCAGGTCATAGCGATTCAATACCAGGTTGCCGTGGCCCGAGCCGCCGTCCCGGTAGGCGAATAACAGACCGCCATTATTCAAACGATAAAACTGTGGGTAGGTGACGCTGGCCTCCAGCGCTTCGGCTTCTTTACCCGGCCTGGCCAGCATAGCCACGGCTTTTAGTTGCAGGCTGCCGGGGGCGACAGACTGCGCGTACTTTAGCTGTGAATTGTGGTGGTCCCAGGCGATATGTACATAGCCATCGCCATCTACAGCCAGGCTGATATGGTTATGGGCATCGTTCACATTGCCGGTAAATTCGGTAACCTGAATTTGCCATTCGCGAGAATTTAGTGAGCGTTTGGCCAGCACCAAATGGGCATCGCCATTGTAGTAGGCGGCATATTGAATAGCGCCGCTGGTAAACAGGGTTTGTTTTACCCCGGCCAATACATTCACCGAGCTGCCGGCAAAGCCATCGCTGGCGATGGGCAAAATTTGCGTGTCTGCCCGGGGGCTGAAGCTGGATGAGCTGCAGCCGGAAATAAGGCTGATACACAGCAGCGAGCAGGCGAGTAATTTAAGCGGGATTCCTGGTGGGGTCATGGTCTTTTTATCTGGCTTTAGCCGGCGATTGGCATTAATTTTTATGGGCTTTTGATTTAGCTATAGCGCCAAATACTAACATCCAGCGCTTATCAAATTACTATTTAGGGGCGGTTAATCAATGTAAAGCTTCAGGCTTTTATCCCTGCGCCGCTGGGGTTAAGCTAGGCGCGCGTTCGCAGTGCGCAGCCTGTGCAGCATCGGCTTGCCGCTCACAATAATGAATAATTAAATCAATCGAGAGACCCTGACCATGAAGTTGCTTGCCACATCAATTGCCAGCCTGTTGCTAATGAATAGTCTCATTGCTCAGGCTGCCCCTGCCGCAGAGAGCGGCGTTGCCCAACCTGCAAAAGTTTACGGGCGCTATATCGAAGCGCGCTCGGATTTCGCCTGGGAGAATGACCTGGTGGCCTTTAGAGCTTACGGCCCCAAGCTGCGCGATGGCGAAGAAAATGCCGGTATCGACTGCTGGTTAAAGCGCGTGACCTATCCCATTATCGACAAGTGGTACCGGCAGGAAACGGAGCAGCAAATCTCCTACCACCAGGATCACGGCGAGGGGCTGGATAATTTCCAGGTGGGCTCCTCCCTGGGGGTGGGCGGCACTGGAATAATGATTAACGACAAGCTGGAATTGCTGGAGACCTTCACCCAATACGCCATCAAAAAACAAACCGATAAAGAATTGGTTTTCACCCTGACTTACCAAAACAAAATTGGCGAGGATACTTATCGGGAAGAAAAAACCATCAGCCTGAAATTGCACCAGCGCTTGTTCCGTGTTGAGTCTCAATTTTGGAAAAACGGTGAACTGGCCGTCGGCCTGCCCATCGCCATTGGTCTTACCACCCACGATGCCAAGGCTACACCCATGTCCGACTATGACGCTGGCTGGGCCGCCACCTGGGAAGTTATGGATGATGCCGCCCTGGGCACAGGTATTGTCTTTGACCCCAAGCGCGTGAGCCTGGTGAATTTATACCGCAGCCAGCCAGGCCCCAGTGGTCATCATCTGCTGGCGGTAAGTGCCACTGATAAAAATGGCAAAATCGCTTATGCCGCCGGTTATGGCTGGAGCAAAGCTGGGGTCATCACCAGTCCGGAAAAATGGACCGAATATCTCGCTGCATTCAAATTGTAATTGCAGTCACGACTTTTTCAGGGAGTATCAGGCCAGTAATGAAAAAAACAAAAAATAAAAGCCAGGCCAGGCGCCCTGAATTTCCGCTGTTTGGCTTTTTAATGAGCGCGCTATTACCCGCCTTGGGGATAGCGCTGTTTTTCTTTCCCACCCACGGCTATCAAAGTTATCAGGTGCACTCCCAGGCGAGTGGCTGGCCAAAAACAAATGGCACGGTTATTCAGTCGCAACTCATTACCCGCAAGGGCATGGGCACTGAAGAGGATATGTATCGCGCAGATATTCGCGTTCAATATCAGCTGGAGGGAAAAAATTACATTATGGATGGCCTCTATATCGGCGATACAGAATCCTGGTGCGGCAACCAGTATGCAGTGCGCCAGCGCGTTAGCGAATATCCACCGGGGCGCCAGCTGCAGTTAAGTTACTCGCCTGATCAGCCCTCAGTTGCTGTGGTAGAAACTGGCATACAGTTGACCTGCATTATGTTGTTCGTACTTATGGTGATGCTGATATTGCTGGGCGGCTGGCTACTGCTTTTATCCTTGCGTGACATTTACCGTTTATTGCGGAGTTTTTTTGCCAAGCGCTAGATGCAAGTCTTTAGGTAGACGTGTTTAGATTGAATGTTATGGGTAAAAAATTTTGATAAAAAAGCCTTCGCAAGCTATCAACATGCCTGCTGGTCAGCGTATAAAAGTTGAGGATATTGAACTCTACTATCAAATACTGGGCGAAGGTGAGCCGCTGCTGCTA
>CBIMZH010000228.1:0-5109 GCA_966248255.1 uncultured Cellvibrio sp. | reverse complement strand
CCTTGTTGAGAGGAGGCGTAACTTTTTAACTGTGCAATAAGGCAACCCGGTCATTTGCGGCAAATTATCGCAGCAAATGACCGGGCTTGGCTCAACAAAGTTTGAGAATAATACCAGCCAAGGGTGGCAGGGTTACCTCGAGGGAGTACTTGTGATTCATCCAGGGAACTGGCTGTGCTTCCAGCGGATCGCCATTTCCCAGATTGCTGCCGCAATAGTAGGCGGAGTCTGAGTTGAACACCTCTTTATAGTAGCCTGCTGCTGGTACGCCTATGCGGTAGGCTTTACGTGGCACAGGAGTGAAATTCAGCAGAACTACGCTGAATTCTGAGTCGCTGGATCTGATGTAACTAACAATCGACTGGGTGCTGTCGTGGCAGTCAATCCACTCAAAACCATCGCCGCGGAAATTGCGTTGATAGAGTGATGGGGTACTGGTGTATAGCTTATTCAGGTCGCGCACAGTTGCCTGCATCCCCTGATGGCGATCATATTCGGTCAGGTGCCAGTCCAACGAACGGCCATGGGCCCACTCGCTCCACTGGGCAAACTCGCTTCCCATAAACAAGAGTTTGCTGCCTGGGTAAGTATAGAGATAGGTGTAGAGCAGGCGCAGGTTTGCGAACTTCTGCCAATCGTCACCTGGCATTTTATTTATCATGCTACCTTTGCCGTGAACTACTTCGTCGTGGGAGAAGGGCAGCATGAAGTTTTCGGTGAATGCTTACATCATGCCAAAGGTGAGCTGATTGTGGTGGTATTGACGGTGGACTGGCTCTTTGGTGATGTATTCCAGCGTGTCGTGCATCCAACCCATGTTCCACTTCATTGAGAAACCAAGGCCACCAACCCAGGTAGGGCGGGTAACCTGGGGCCAGGCAGTAGACTCCTCGGCGATAACCAGGGCGCCCGGGTGCTGACCGTGGCAAACTTCGTTTAAACGCTGCAGGAAGGACATGGCCTCCAGATTTTCGTTACCGCCGTGGATATTAGGCACCCACTCGCCCGCTTCGCGTGAGTAATCCAGGTGCAACATGGACGCCACTGCATCGACCCTCAAACCATCAATATGGTATTCCTTCAACCAAAAGAGTGCGTTGGCAATCAGGAAGTTGCGCACTTCGTTGCGGCCATAGTTGTAAATCAATGTGCCCCAATCTTTATGTTCGCCCATGCGTGGGTCTTCGTGCTCATAAAGTGCGGAGCCGTCAAAGCGGGCGAGAGCATGGCCGTCTTTGGGAAAGTGGGCGGGAACCCAGTCGAGAATAATGCCTATTCCACGGCTGTGCAGGTGATCAACAAAGTAGCGGAAGTCATCTGGATCACCAAAGCGGGCAGTGGGTGCGAAATAGCCGGTGGTTTGATAACCCCAGGAGTCATCCAGTGGGTGTTCGCTGACCGGTAGAATTTCAATATGAGTAAAACCCAGCTCACCGACGTAATCCGCTAATTGATGCGCCAGCTCTCGGTAGCTTAAAAATTCGCCGTTTGGGCCGCGGCGCCAGGAGCCGAGGTGAACTTCATATATAGAGAGAGGAGATGCCTGCCAGTCCCAGTTGGCACGCTTATCCAGCCAGCCTGTGTCGTTCCAGCCATAGCTGGAGTCGGCAGTCACTATGGAGCCAGTTTTGGGGCGCATCTCAAATGCCTGACCATAGGGGTCTGCTTTAAGGAAAACGCTGCCACTAAAACGATTGCGTATTTCAAATTTGTAAATCGCCCCAGGCTTAACGCCGGGGATAAATAGCTCCCATAGGCCGCTGCCGCCCCTGACTCGCATGGGGAAACGGCGCCCATCCCAGTCGTTAAAATCACCTACTACGCTGATGCGTTCGGCATTGGGTGCCCAGGTAGCAAAGAAGACTCCGTCAACACCATCTACTTGGCGAACGTGGGCGCCAAGTAGTTGATAGACGTTCCAGTGCTGCCCCTCGCCAAAAAGGTGCATATCCAGCTCGCCCAATTGTGGTGCAAAAGTATAGGGGTCGAAATCTGTGTGCTCTGTATTGTGGCGGTCAGTCCAGCGAATTTGGTAGGGCGTTTTGACCTCTTTTGAGTCGCCGCACCATTCAAAGAAGTCGGTGCCCTCAATTCTGGTCATTGCAAGGGCTTCATTTTTAATCATCAAATTGGCATTTCTGGCGCCAGGTAAAAACACCCGAACCACACAATTGGCGGATATTGCTGAGCCTTGAGAGGAAGAATGCTTGCCTAAAACTTCGAAGGGATCGTGATGAGTTGCGGTGATTATGCGCATTAAATCATTAGGGAGCGGTGTTTCTACTTTGGGTTTTAACATGCATTTCTTCCTAAAAAAGTTCAGGCTAACGCCAAATTCCAAGCTTAACGACTTGTAGTCAAATAAACCTAATTCATCGCTGAGCGAAAAGGGCCTACATTAAAACGTAACAGGCCTAAGCTCTACTAGCTTAGCTATGGTCGCTGCAGATTATTGCATGAATATTTTTAAAAATAATTCATGGCTCAAAAAGGGATTTGCAGGTTCAATGCCAAATTTGTGTCTACACTAATCCTTATTTTGTGAAGACCGCTCAGCGGACAAACTGCATTGCTTAGGAGGGCAACTATAAATGACGTGAACTGTAAAGACATTTGAGCTCTATCAAGTTTTTGGCACCGATATTGCTCTTACACTATCAGGCATGGGGGATTGGTTTCCCATCAAGTTCATATAAGAGTTTAAGGAACCGCATTTAATGAGTACACAGCACAGCTCGGGTCGTTTTGTAAGTCGTTTAACGCGTGAAACTTTGGCGTTGGTTTTGGCGGGTGGGCGAGGTTCGAGGCTTCATCAACTAACCAACTGGCGGGCAAAACCCGCCGTGCATTTTGGTGGCAAGTTCAGAATTATCGACTTCCCTCTGTCTAACTGTGTTAACTCGGGCATTCGTCGTATAAGTGTGCTCACGCAATACAAATCCCACTCACTGGACCGTCACATTCAGCGCGGCTGGGGCTTCCTGGGTGGCGAGCTGGGCGAGTTTGTCGAGTTGCTGCCTGCACAGCAGCGTTTGAATGAAACCTGGTACGCAGGTACCGCTGATGCGGTCATGCAAAACCTGGATATTATCCGCCGCCACAACCCAGAGTATGTGTTGATACTTGCCGGCGACCACGTTTATAAAATGGACTACGGCACCATGATTGCCGCACACGTGGAGCGCGGTGCTGATATCACCGTGGGTTGTATTGAAGTGCCTTTGGAAATTGCCCACGCATTTGGTGTGATGGATATGGACAAAGACCATCGCATTGTTAAGTTCACCGAAAAACCTGCTAACCCTGAACCTATGCCTGGCCAACCCGACAAGGCGCTGGCATCCATGGGTATTTATGTGTTCAGCACCAAAGTTTTATTTGAGCAACTGCTCAAGGATCGCGACAACGAAAAATCGTCGCACGACTTTGGTAAAGACATCATCCCCAGCATGATTAAGACACACAGAGTGATGGCGTTTCCATTCCGCGACCCAGTCTCCGGTGGTGAAGCTTACTGGCGCGATGTGGGCACTGTAGATTCGCTCTGGGAGGCCAACCTCGAACTGGCCGGAATTTCACCAGAGTTAGACTTGTACGATGAAGCCTGGCCAATTTGGACTTACCAGGAACAAGTGGCTCCAGCTAAATTTGTGTTTGATGACGAAGGTCGTCGCGGCCTGGCGGTGGACTCCATGATTGCCGGTGGCTGTATTGTGTCCGGCTCTACAGTGCGCCACTCGTTACTCTTTCCGCGGGTGCGCATCCACTCCTACAGTGAAATCACCGATTCAGTGCTTTTCCCCAGCGTGGAAATCGGGCGTCACTGTAAAATTCGTCGCGCCTTGATTGATCGCCGCTGCCGCATCCCCGATGGCACAGTTATTGGATACGATTTGGAAGAAGACCGCAAAAGATTCTTTGTATCGCCCAAGGGTGTGGTCTTGGTGACTCCAGACATGTTAGGACAGGACGAGATTTATGGCTAAACATGGCAAAACCAAGGTAGTGTTTTTGTGGCACATGCACCAACCGGATTATCGCGACATCATCACCGGCGAGTACTACTTCCCCTGGACCTACCTTCACGCCATTAAAGACTATGTCGACATGGCTGCACATCTGGAGATGCAGCCAAAAGCCAAAGCAGTTGTAAACTTTGCCCCCATTCTGCTGGAACAGCTTGATGACTATGCGCTGCAAATTAAGGCGCATTTGAAAAAAGGTAGCAAAATCAAGGATGCCGTACTGGCATCCCTGGTTGCTGAAGAGCTGCCAGCCCCGGGCAGCAATGAGTTTAATGATTTAGCGCACAAACTATTGCGCGCAAATCGCGAGCGGTTGATTGAGCGTTTTCCCGCCTACCGTGAGCTGGCCGATATGCTTGCCAATCTGCCAAGCCAGCCCCACTTGTATTTTTATCTCACTGACCAGTTTTTAATTGATCTCTGTGTCTGGTACCACCTCAGCTGGATGGCCGAGGTTGTGCGTCGCACAGATAAGCGTGTAACCCAGCTCCAGGAAAAAGCACGCGGCTTTAACATGGCAGACAGACGCATGCTTTTGGAGCTTATTGGTGAATTGGTCGCCTCAGTTGCCCCAAGATATCGCAAGCTGAGCGAAGCAGGGCAGGTAGAACTCTGCATGAGTCCCTATGCCCACCCAATTGTTCCCCTGTTAATTGACTTGAATTCAGCTAAGGAAGCTTGGCCAGAAGTTGTTCTGCCAGAATCCCCCAATTATCCAGATGGTCTGAATCGATCCAAATGGCATTTAAACGAAGGGTTTAAGACCTTTGAGCGCTATTTTGGCAAACGACCTCGCGGTTGTTGGGCATCGGAAGGTTCACTGAGCGACGCCACTCTGGAATTACTGAAAGAGGCAAAGTTTGACTGGGCTGCAACAGGTGACTCTGTATTGCACAACAGCTTGCGCCACGAATCCAATCAGTCGATTGCCCAGCAATTACAGGATACAAAAACGTCTCTGCATAAAGCTTTTGAATTTGCCGGGATAAAAATCAATACATTTTTTCGTGATGATGGCCTCTCTGACCTTATCGGTTTTAAATATGCGACCTGGCATTCCGACGATGCGGTTGGCGATTTGCTC
>CBIMZH010000227.1:0-5126 GCA_966248255.1 uncultured Cellvibrio sp. | reverse complement strand
GCCCCTGATCGTGATCGCTCCACTCATAGCTGGACATCACTTTGGGGTAGCCATAGGGGAAGGCCAGCATAAATACATGGGCCAAATTATTTACATCAGTACCATCTTTATAAGTAATGATATTGCTGGTGTTTTGCCGTTGGTTATCATGGTTCTCCACAAACACCACAGCATCGGCACTGGCGAGCCAACCGCTCCAGATACCAATGTTTTGCAAATCTTTTAACGCACCGCGACCTTTAAAATAATTACCGATGGTGTTGGTGTAATTAAATTCAGTCACATCGCCAATATAAGTGTACTGGCTTGGTTGCACCGGCTCACCGCCCGCACCTATTACTTCCTGGAAAATATAGGGTGAACCGTTTAAGCGACTTTTAATGTTGGCGATGTCGCCACTGGCAATATGTTTAGCCGCATCAATGCGAAAGCCAGCAACACCCAGGCTTAACAGATCATTCATATAGTCGGCAATTTTTCCGCGCACATAATCAGATTCTGTTTTCAAATCATTTAAACCGGAAAGGTCGCAGTTTTGAATTGACCAGGTGTCGGAATAATTAATAGTCGAGGTGCAGGAATGGAAATCATTGGTGCCATAGGGCACTTCTGGAAAGCTGCGATTCCAGGCCGCCATATGGTTGATAACGGCATCAACATAAATGTCCACGCCCACCGCTTTACAGCGCTGCACCATGCTGGCGAATTCTGCGCGCGTACCTGAGCGGCCTTCAATCGCATAGCTAACCGGTTGATAGCGTGTCCACCACTGGCTGCCACTAACCGATTTTTGCGGTGGCGAAACCTGCACCGCAGAAAAACCTTTAGGGCCTAAAACATTTTCACATTCACTGGCGATATCGTTCCACTGCCATTCAAACAAATGAACGAAAGCAGTGCGCGGAGTCGTTTGAGCATTAACTGAAATAATAGGCGTGAGGCACGCGGCCAGCAGCCAGGCAGAGAGTTTTTTCATGGCGATTTACCCGAAGTTTATTAAATTTATCTTTATTATGATTGCGCACACCAAGTGGTTTTAGTGCGTGCAAAAAACCTCGAAAAAACTATACGGCAATCGCTTTTGAAAGTTTTATTGAATACGTATTCAATAAAACTTGTGTCATTTAATCCAGCAAAAAATCAAAATTTTTTATTTTTCAGTCACCAAAGGAAACAAATTTAAGGCGCAGTTTTGCTGAAACAGAATGAAGCCGGAGTTAAAGTCAAAATGAAAATTAATTGCTGGCGAGCGCCAAACGCTGCTTGTATCTTTCGCTAAGAATTTTTACCCGCGACACATAAGTCTGGGTTTCTTCGATGGGGGGAACTGCATTGTAGCGGGAAACTGTTGTTGGCCCGGCATTGTAGGCCGCCGTCGCCAGGGTGACATTGCCATTAAATTTCGTCAGCAGCCAAGCCAGATACCTGGCCCCGCCCATAATGTTTTGGCTCGGGTCATAGCTGTCGCCCACGCCCATGTCCCGCGCGGTGGCGGGCATAAGTTGCATTAAACCCATGGCGCCTTTACGCGAGCGGGCCAAGGGGTTGAAATTGGATTCCGCGTGTATGACTGCGCGCAGCAGTGATTGCTCCAGGCCGTACTTTTTGGCGGCGCTGGCAATGGTGTAACTGAACTCGGTGACATAGAGGCGGGTGTGATGCCAGTCCACCGTGGAGAGCGCACTACAGGCGTAACAGCTGTTGTAGACAATGACCTGGTAATCCGACTTAACCGGCACCCGGTCGCTAAAGGTGACAGCACCGTCTTTGCGGTACTTGTAAAAGGTAAACGACTTTTTGGCCTTGGCAGCTTCGCGACGCGCTCGCGCCTCCTCCGCCTTGCGCTCAGCTTCCTCCTCAGCGGTGCGCTCCGCCACCAGGCGCACCTGCTCCTCAAAGCTGAGGTTGCTCATGGCTTGCGGCGTTTCTAACTGCTCTTCCAGCTGGTTGACGCTAAAACTGTCATCCGCCCAGCAAACTGCCGCTGACGACAGCAGCAGGCTAGCTAAAAGCAGTTGGGCGGAAGCTCGGGTCATAACGGCCGGTTTTGAGGAAATGGGTCTTAAAGTCTAGCCTATTGCGCTCGCCTGTTATGCGAAAAACTGGGCATTTTGGCGACAGACTAGCTCTCCAACCAAACATCTCGCGCCCAGTGCCATACCGATTGCCAGGTCTCATCGGTCAGGTCGCCATCGCGCCAGTAGACCACTTCACCCTCAGGCTCAACGCAGTAGTAGCTGCCATTGTGCTCGCACAGCGGCAACAGATAGCGCGGCACCCCATTGGCCCAGGCAGTGGCTGTCACTTCGGGGATATAGGTGTGGGAGTGTGGGTCGGCAGCGGTAACTGGCTCCAGATGGCCATAAACCACATCGCTCACTTCCAGCAGAAAGGTGCGCATTTCGCGCGGGATGGGCAGTAGAATCTCTTCTTCGATTTGCACCAGCTGATCTTCATCGGGCAAATCCAGGGGTACTGGCACGGGTTCGTTGTACTCGCGCAGCAGGTCTATAACGTCTTCCATTCAATGGGTTCTACAAAACTTGGGGAGGCGGACTATAAACCCATGCCCGCCCGGGGAACAAGCCTGGCAGGCTATTTTTTAAACAAATAATTGGCGACGGGCTGTAATAGCCGACTGCCCTGGCAATATCAGGGCTTTTCCAGCAGCAGGCGTTTGCTGGCGGTTAAGGCTTCGCTCTCGCTGTTAAACAATTGCCCCTGCTCATTGCGAATAAAAAAGACTTCCAGGTTTTGCTGCTGCGCTACTTGCGCCCCCACCTCATCACCCAGACAGAGCATGGCCGTCGCCCAGGCATCACTTACGCGGGGGTCAGTACCAAAGACTGAGGCGGAAACCAGCTTGTGACTGACAGGCGCGCCTGTGCGCGGGTTAAGAATATGGGAATACTCTTTGCCGTTATCGTCGAAGTAATGATGATAGGTGCCTGAAGTATCCAGGGTCACGCCAGATTCATCATCAATGCGCACCAGTTGATAGGGTGTTGGCTGGTCGTTGTCGTGCACCGGGCGCTCTATGGCCAAGCGCCACTTGTCGCCATTGGGTTTATGGCCGCGTATTTTCATATCGCCGCCAAACTCCACCAGATAATTGCTAATGCCCTGCCCTTCAAGAACCTGGCTCAGTTTACCAATGGTGTAGCCCTCACCCATGGAGGAGAGATCCAGCTGCAACCCCGGCAGGGTTTTGCGAATGCGGCCAGCAGCCCTATCAACCTCCAGCTTATCCAGCCCTATTACGGCCAAAACGCTATCAATCTGCTCCTGACCAGGCACATGCAGGCTGTCCTTTTTAAAGCCCCACAATTGAAACAAAGGGCCTATGGTTGGATCGTAACAACCCATGGTTTTTTGATTGATATCTTTAGCAATTTCCAGCAGCTGAATAAAATCTTCCGAGGCCGCTTGCCAATCTGTGGATTGGCTCTGGTTAAAGCGCGAAATATAGGAGTCATCTCTGTAGGTGGAAAGCTCCTCGTCAATCTGCGCCAGGGTTTTATTCAAGTCACTATGAATCTGCAACAGATCAGGCGCGGACTCCGCCCAAAAACTAATATGGTAGGTAGTTCCCTGGGCATAGCCCTGAATTTTTTCCAGCTTTATTTCAGGCGCTGCGCGACCACAGGCAACCAGGGAAAACAAGCTAACAAGCGCAATTAGCAAGGAAAATTTACGCAAAAAAAATAACACAGCGGATTTGAGCGTATTCAACATAACAGAGCCCCAACTACAGATAAGCATTGCGGCACAGTTTACCAAGGCCAAGGCTATGGCACCAATTACAAGCGTCAGCATGTTCAGGTAAATGCAGCTTAATGGGCAAATAACGACAGCTGATTATCAACCAGTTGCGCCAGGGATTCGTTTTGAAAATGCAGGATGGAATCGGCTACCGGCACCAGCTGCTTATCCACATAGTGCTGGTAATCTATAGCGCTCTGGCAAATCGCCACCGGCTCTGGACCATTGACAGTAATCCAATAGGCGATGTAATCACCGCGCCTTAATGGCTCACCAGTTTGCTCGACATATTTGCGTGCAGCCTGCACATGGGGCGGCACATTTTTTTGGTACTCGTGCAAATGGCGGCGCAGGCGTTTGCGATAAATTAACTCGCTATCGCGCTCGCCCGCCAACACCTCGGCGGTGGTACTGCGCACAAACTCTAAATAATCTTCGCCATCAAACACCTGGCGGTAGAGCTGTGCCTGAAACTCTTTGGCCAAGTGCGTCCAGTCGGTGCGCACATTTTCCAGGCCTTTAAACACCATTTCGCGCGTGCCGTTTTTTTCCACCAAACCGGCATAGCGCTTTTTGGTACCTTCATCGCTGCCGCGCATAGTGGGCATTAAAAAGCGCAGATAGTGCGTCTCGTATTGAATCTCCAAAGCACTGGCAAGATTAAACTCATTCTTGAGTGTATTACGCCACCAGTCGTTCAGCTCCCGCGCCAAGCGCGCGCCGATTTTATTGCACTGTTCGGGATTTTTTGGCGGTTTACCCACACAGTTATTTTCCAGCCAGACAAACAGCGAGTCGGTATCGCCATAAATTACCGCATAGCCCTGCTGTTCAATCCACTCGCGACTGCGCTGGATAATGTCGTGGCCGCGTAAGGTGATAGAGCTGCACACACGTGGATCGAAAAAGCGGCAGCCAGTCGAACCGAGCACGCCGTAAAAGGAGTTCATAATAATTTTAATGGCGTGGGACAGGGGCGCGTTTTTGGCGAGCTTGGCGCGGTCGCGCGCTGCCGAGAGCTGCTCAATCACTTGCGGCAGAATATGGCCCTCGCGGGCAAAGTAGGCCTCGTTAAACCCTGGCGCAGTTTGCGCTTCATCTAGTTGTTGATGCTGGGCAATCCAGAAGGCGCAGGGATCAATTAAAAAACTGCGAATAATGCTGGGATACAGGCTTTTAAAATCCAGCACCAGCACATTGTCGTAAATCCCAGGGCGCGAATTCATCACATAACCGCCGGGGCTAATCACATCGGATTCCAGCTCACCCAAGTTGGGCGCGACATAACCGCGCCTGTGCAAGCGCGGCAGATAGGAATATTCAAAGGCCGCGACCGAGCCACCGATACGGTCGAGCAACAGGCC
>CBIMZH010000226.1:0-5137 GCA_966248255.1 uncultured Cellvibrio sp. | reverse complement strand
GGGCGGTGCGAATCACATAGCCCGCCTCTATGTAGTTGCGCTGCGCCAGCTGCTGTGGCTGGGCCTGGGCGCTGGTCTTCTGCGCGGCAGGTGCTGCTTTGGCGGAACCCCGGGCGGCAGGATTCATCACCGGTGGTGACGCCAGGTCAATTTTGCCTTCCGCCAGCTGCGCGTATATCTGCCCCGCTGGTGCCAGCGGCTCGCGCTCGACAATCGGGTCGGCCTCTGGCTGGTAGCGTTCGTAATCATGCGTGGGGAAACTCAGCGAGCCCAGCGGCAGGCGCAGGCCCAGGGGCGAGTCGCCGGGGATCAGGGTGAGCAAATCATTGCGCAGCGCCCAGCGGCCAGTGAGCCAGTTGTGGTGCAGGTAATTCCACTCGATCGGCAGCACATAGCCGCTCTCGGTATTCAGCCCGCGCTGCAGTAACTTGGCCAGGCGGCGGCGCTCCAGGTCATCCTTAAGGTCGGCCTTGCGCGGGTCGGCTTCCGGCGGCAGCTGCTGCTCGGTCCAGAGGTAGTAGAGGCTGTCCTCATAGGCGGGGATCAGATGCTGCGGATTGACGTACAGCTTGTCGCAGAGCAACTGGGAAAACTGCTTGGCATGGGTGTGATCATGGCCGTAGCTTTTATCTACCCGCGCCAGCAGGCTGGGGTCGCGCCACAGGGCCATGCCATCGGTGCGCCAGAAGCAGCCCAGCGCCCAGCGCGGCACTTCCTCGCCCGGGTACCACTTGCCCTGGCCATAGTGGAGCAGGCCATTGGCGGCGAAGGTGGTGCGCATGCGCAGCAGCAAGTCCTTGGCCAGGCGCAGCTTGTCCGCGCCCAGGGCGCCGGTATTCCACTGCTCGGATTCCATATCGTCAATGGAGACAAAGGTGGGTTCGCCGCCGGTGGTCAGGCGCACATCCTGATTGGCCAGCTCCTCGTCCACCTTGTAGCCCAGGGCATTGATGGTTGCCCACTGCTCCTCGGTATAGGGCTTGGTGACGCGCGGGTCTTCCAATACCCGGAACACCTCGTTGGTGTAGCTGAACTCCACCTCGCACTTGCTGGTGGCGCCGGTGATGGGCGCGGCGGAGATAGGGTCCGGGGTGCAGGCGAGGGGAATATGGCCCTCGGTGGCGAGCAGGCCGGAGGTGGGGTCCAGGCCCACCCAGCCGGCGCCGGGAATATAGATTTCGGTCCAGGCGTGCAGGTCGGTAAAGTCAGCTTCTGGGCCGCTGGGGCCATCCAGGGCTTTGATATCGGCAGTTAATTGCACCAAATAGCCGGAGACAAAGCGCGCGGCATAACCCAGGTGGCGGAACAGCTGCACCAGCAGCCAGGCGCTGTCGCGACAGGAGCCTTTGGCCAGGCCCAGGGTCTCCTCGCAGGTTTGCACCCCCGGCTCCAGGCGAATGCCATAGCCAATCATCTGCTGCAGCTGCTGGTTGATGGACACCATAAAATCGTTGACGTGCCAGGGCTTGTCGCTCAGCTCGCGGTGGCGAATTTCGCTGCGCATTTTCTCCACTAAATCCAGCAGCAAGGGGCCTGACTCAGTGACTTCCAGATAGGGCAGCAGCTCGCGCTCCAGCTGTTCGTCATAGGCAAAGGGGATGGTCTCGGCATAGTCCTCAACAAAAAAGTCGAAGGGGTTGATGGAGGTCATCTCCGCGATCAACTCCACCTCAATGCTTAAGTGCTCGGCCTGCTCGGGGAATACCAGGCGCGCCTGGTAGTTGCCGAAGGGGTCCTGCTGCCAGTTGATAAAGTGGCCTTCGGGTTCGATTTTGAGCGAATAGGCGTGAATTTTGGTGCGCGAATGGGGCGCCGGGCGCAGGCGCAGCACATGGGGAAACAGGCTGGTGAGCCGGTCAAACTGGTATTGGGTTTTATGGTGGATGGCAACGCGGATAGCCATAGGGTATTCCTTGTGGTAACTCAACTTTAAACAAAAACGCCAGCACCAGCGCTCTGGGTTATGGATAGCGACTGAGCTAAATTGGTGCGTCCTGCGCCTCGTTCGTCAGTTAACGGGGCGACTCATTATCACTCAATGCTATGCCAATGCCATGACAGGCGCAGTCCAGCGGCAAAATAAGGCGCAAAATAAGGCGTCGCAAATCACACCCGAGCTTTGCTCAGGCTAATCAGGCAATAAATGCACCAGTGTGGAAGCAGGGGCGGGAAGGGACTTGGCCGCCATAATGCGCGGCCAGGGTAAGCCCGATGCCGGGCAAAGCGGCGGGCGATTAAACCGGAATACCGATTGGGGATAATTGCAAAAATGCCTCGACTATCAGGCGATCCCAACCGCGCGCCAGTTCGCGCAGATACTCGTTATCGGCATCGTAGCTGGCGTGCAGCAGCTTGTAGCTGTCGCTGGCGTAGGTGGTCAGCTCAATCGGCGGGCCAACGGTAAGGTTGGAACGCATGGTGGAGTCCATAGACACCAGGGCGCAGAGCGCCGCTGTATCCAGGCCGGTTTCCGGTTTGAGAATACGGTCGAGGATGGGCTTGCCGTATTTGCTTTCGCCAATCTGCAAATAAGGCGTGTGCTCGGAGGTGGTGATGTGATTGCCCTGGGGGTAAATCAAAATGACACCTGGCGCCTCGCTGTCGATTTGGCCGCCAAGCAAAAAGCTGGCTTCAAAGCTGACATTGGGGTTGCCGCTGGCGTACTTCTCCTGCACCTGATGACTGATTTCACCGACATAGTCGGCGGCGTCATTAAGGTTGTCCATGGTGGCCAGGCTGGGGCTGACACCGTCTTTGATATCTTTGCGCAGGCGCGCCACAACTGCCTGGGTGGTGGCCAGATTGCCCGCAGACATCATCACCAGCTGGCGCTTGGCGTCTATGTCAAAGGTAAAGGTTTTACCATAGGTGCTCACCTGATCCACACCAGCGTTGGTGCGGGAGTCGGAGCAGAACACCAGGCCGGCATCCACTTTAATGGCAACACAATAAGTCATGGAGAGATCTACCAGGCGTAGCGGGCGGGCGGCCCACAAAAAAAGGGCGCCTAGGTTAAAAGGCGAGCAGATCAGCGTCAAGGCAAATTTGGCGTTGATCTATACGTTAAATAACTGGGTAGGCCCAGCTAAATCACCAGTCTAGTGTGCAAATTTACCGGGCGAGGCAGTTTATGGCTGTCATCGTCAAAAAAAGGTATAAAGCCCTGCGCGCAGGTGCGTTTGGCTGGATTGTGGCCTAACTAAACCCCAGGCGCGCCTATTGGGTTAAATTTTTTTAAAAATCGCATTACTTTTAAAAACCGCGTTTCTTTTACGGTCGCATTACCGTTAAGAGTCGCATTACTTTTAAAAGTCGCGTTACAAGGACATTACATGAAAAAAATTATTATGGGCCTGGCCGGAGTGGCCATAGCCTACACAGCGGCAAGTTGGTACACCGGCTATCAGGGCGAAAAATTGCTCAGGGCTCAATTTGAATTGAATAAAAGTCAGCTGGCCAGCACCGGCCTCAGCTACGAGATCAGCCGCTATGACCGCGGCATTTTTTCCAGTCGCTATGAGCTGGTGGCCAAGTTGGACAGGCCTGCGCCACAGCTGGGCAGCTATAGCTTTACTGGCCTGGGCCAGGTGCAGCACGGGCCTCTGCTCTGGGCATCGGGGCTTGGCTTTGGCCTTATGGATTATCGCCTGGAGCCCAGGTTCCATTTTGATAATCCGGACATTAATCAGGCTTTTACCCAGGTGTTTGGCGAAAGCCTGGGCGAGCTTAAGCTGCGCGCCCATTTTGATAAAAGCTACAGCGGCAAGTGGCTAATCAAGCCCATTAGTATTGAGGGGGAAAATGGCAAATTTGTTATGGCCGCCTCAGAAGTGCTGATGAGCGGTCAGCTGGATAAGTTGGCTGGACAGGGCAAGATTGCGCTGGGGGCTATCGAATTTACCACTAAAGAGAAGCTGCAGGGCAAGCTCTCGCCTGTGGCCGGCGACTTCAGTGTTGAGTCACTGGAACCGGGCATTTTTATTTATAACTATGACCTGCAACTGGCCGAATCCCAGTTCACCAATGCCATGGGCATCACCATGACCCTGAGCAATCTGGGGTTGAATATGAACCAGGCAGTTAATGACAATGCGCTGGATTCCAGCATGAAACTCAGCCTGGCCAAATTCTCCGGGCCGCTGGAAGTCACCAATGGTTACTACGAGGTTAAGGTCAATAAACTCAGCCTGGATGCGCTGCGCTCCTGGAGCAAAGCCTATCGCGACACTATGGCCGAGGCTGGCGCGGCAGGCGGTGAAGCCGACCCCCAGGCCATGCAGTTGGCGCTTATGGGTTTAATTGGCAGCGAGCTGCCCAATTTTTTGCAGAAGGGTTTGAACTTGCAGGTTAACCTGGGTGCAGAGTTTATGGGCGGCAAACCCAATGCTCACTGGGAAGTCAATTATATTGGCCCAGTCGAGGGCAAAACCCTGGCGGATTTAACCGATACCCAGGAATACCTGGCACTGGCCGACAGTGAGTTGCTGGTGCGTGCCCCGGCGATGCTGTTGGGCGCGCTGCCGGTTGACCAGTATCTGGACACTTACATCACTCAGGATGGCAATGACTATCTGTTAAAGGCGAGCCTGCACCAGGGCGCGCTAAAAGTCGGCACCGTGGATATTCCGCAAGAGCAACTGCTGGCCATGGCCGGTGCTTTTGTCGGCGGATTCCAAAAAGCCATAGCGTCCCAGGCAGATGCGGGGGCTGATGCAAATGAAGATATGAGTGACGAGGCGATCGACGACGACGGCTATGAAGCTGAAGACGGCGAAGAGTCTTCCGCGGATGATGAGCAGTAATTTCCAGGCTCTAACCCACCGCACCAGACCAATAAAAAAAGCCCCGCAGTTGCGGGGCTTTTTTTATGGTGAATGATTAATTCACTTTATTGAGATGCACATCCATTTGCGGGAAGGGGATGCTGATGCCCTGGGCATCAAAGGCCAGTTTAATATTTTCGGTCAGGGCAAACTTTACTGACCAGTAATCCTCGGCTTTTACCCAGGGGCGAACATAAAAGTTCACGCTGCTTGCACCCAGCTCGCCCACCGCTATCAGGGTCTCTGGATCTTTTAATACGCGCTCTTCGGCGGCGACCACTTGGGCAATAATATCGCGCGCTTTTTTCAGGTCA
>CBIMZH010000225.1:0-5153 GCA_966248255.1 uncultured Cellvibrio sp. | reverse complement strand
AAAAATATCGCGCATATGGGGGACAAAGGCGTCGAACTTTTCCACCGGGATAAAGTATTCACGCAGCGCATAGGTGGTGTCCTTGCGGCTGGCGGGTTCCAGCTCGCGCACATCGTAGCTGGCCTCGTGGTTACGCCAGACTACCGGCGAGCCCAGGTAGATTACCGGGTCGATTAGATGTTGTCGCAGCCAGAGGCCAGTAGTGCCCGAGGCGATAATATCCACCACCTTAGGCCCCCAAAAATACTCGCCATCGCGGGGGATCAGCCGGTCAGTATCGGTCAGCTCTTTATCGGATTTGTACCAGGTCACCGCGCGCACCTGATCGTAGCCGGGCGGGTAGATATCGCCATTGGTAAATACCGCCTCTGGCTGGTTGCGGATATTGGCGAAAAAGAAGTTTTTGTAGTCGCCAATGGCCATCAGCTGGTCGCGGCGCTCCACCTTGATGTTGTCCTCCAGCGCCAGGGTCGCTTCCACTATCACCCCCAGGCCGCCGTAGCCGCCTATGGCGCCGTAAAACAGCTCGGGGTTTTCACTGGGGCTGGCCTCTTTGATGTCGCCATTGGCCAGTACCAGCTTGATGCGTTTGACCGAATTGACCAGCGGTCCCTCGCCCACATAGCGGCCGTGCACATTCACACTCAGCGAGCCACCCAGGGTGAAGTTGGCATAGGTCTGCATGATTTTGATGGAGAGGTTGTAGGGGTCGATATACTCCTGAATATCGCGCCAGCGGATACCCGCCTGCAGGGTGATCTGCTTGTGCTCTTTATCAAAGGCGAGCACCTGGTTCATCTTGCGCATGTCGATATGCAGGCTGTCGGGATAGGCGATCTGGCCGCCCTGGCTGTAGCGCCCGCCGCCAATGGAGATGGGGCCAGTGCTGCGGCGGATGGCCTCGGCGATTTCCGCCACTGTCGTCGGCTGAATCTCCCGCGCCACGCGCACGCCGTTAAGCTGGGTGATGTTTTCCACCCAATCGTCCTTAAAGTCGTAGCTGAACTGATCGTCGCCCGACCTGGCCACCACCACCCAGGTAATTGCCACCAACAGCAGTAGCAGCCACAGCCCGGTTTTAATCAGTCGCCACAGCCAGGCAAACCCGGCGCCGATCAAGCCTCTTTTATTAACCGGCAGGCTTCTTCTGTTAACCGGCAGGCTTCCGCTCTTAACCAGCAGGTTTTTAGTCATAAATCGTCCTTTTCTATTCTTATCTAGCGTTATTTACAGTTTGGCAACTCGAGATGCAAAAGCCGTTTTATTGGGTGCGAGTGTTAATGGGCTGGTGTCTGCAGGCCCAGCCCAATACAATTTGCCCTTTGATCGAATGAGTCATTTGCTCTAGAGCAGCTGACTTGCCACCGCACTTTAGCGGAATGCAACCCGCGCTGGAACCATGGCCTCTACCCTGATTAACGAACGCCCACTGCTTGTCTCCCCCTCCCTGGCTGCCACCATTGGCCTGGAGGAGGCCTGTATGCTCTCGGCGCTAAGCGACTTTGCCAACTTCCAGGGCGCGGTGGATCAGGCCGGCCAGTGGTATCGCCTGGACGAAGCCTGGGTCAACCGGCTGATGCCCTTCTGGAACGAGTTTGATATCCAGCGGATCAGCAAAAACCTGCGCGACCAGGGCATTATCCAGCTGGGTTCGGCGCCCTTTGTTAATAGCCGCGAGCTGCTGGTGGCTTTTGATTTGGCCTCGGCTCCTCAGCCCCATACTCTCGCACAATCGCCCGCTGTGCGCGCTCCGGAAAGCCAATACCAGCCGGGTGCCAACCTGATTGCGCCCAACTGGCAGCCGGATGGCGAGCTGCTTAAGCGTATCGCCGAGCACAATATTCCCGATTATTTTATCCGCCAGCAGCTGCCCGAGTTTGTTACCTACTGGCGCGAGCGCGGCGAGATAAGCCACTCCTGGGGCGCCAAGTTCCTTAAGGACATAGTGAAAAAGTGGGCCCACCAGCAGAGCGATATCGCCCGCCAGCAGCGCGAGAACCGCGAGCGTCAGGAGCGCGACAGCGAGGCCGACTTTTTGCGCCGCGACCAGGAGATGGCCATGCACGGCCAGTGGCGGCCCAGCCGCGATGCGCTGGAGCTGCTGGTTAAGCACGCGGGCATCAGCCTGGCCTTTGTCGAGGATGCCATCCCCGAGTTTGTGGTTTACTGGCAGGAGCGCGGCGAAGTGGGCCGCACCTGGAACAGCAAGTTTATCCAGCACGTTAAACGCCAGTGGCAGCGCTACCACAGCGCCCTGGAGCACGATACCGAGCCGCGCCGCCTGCCCGAAAACTGGCAGCCGAGCAAAGACGTTTATGATGTGCTCAGCTTGGCTAATATAGACTTGGCTTTTGCCCGCCAGCAGCTACCGGAATTTACCCTTTACTGGCGCGAGAGCAATCAGCTGCACACCAGCTGGAACACCAAGTTTTTGCAGCACGTGAAGTTCCACTGGGCCAAGCAGCACGCGCTGAGCAGCCCAGCGTCAAACAACTTAGCATCACCACAGGTTAATACCCATGCAGGACAGCAATTCGCTAATCCAACAGGTCGCACAAGAGATAGCAGCCTCACACAACAGCTCAGCGACCGCAGCTGGGCAAGCTGAGGCGCAGCAGGCGCAAACCCCGCCCAGCGACCAATTGATCGACGCCATTAACCAGGTGTTCGCGCTGTTTCGTATTAACTATCACAACCAGTATTACAGCGCCTTTAACCAGGTTGAGCTGCTCAACCAGGCCAAGCGCCTGTGGCTTAACTCCCTCAGCCAATTTACCCCCGAGGCGATACTGCGCGGGGCGAAAAAGGTGATTGAGGAATCCGAGTACCTGCCCACCCTCAACCGTATGATTCGCGCCTGCCAGGGCAACCTGGAGGAGTTTGGTCTGCCCGATGCCCACCGCGCCTATGTGGAGGCCTGCCAGGCACCCAACCCCAAAGCGGCCTACCGCTGGAGTCACCCCGCGGTGTACCACGCCGGCAGCGCCAGCGACTGGTACTTTTTAGCCAGCAGCAACGAGAAAGATGCCTTCCCGGTGTTTGAACGTCACTATCAGCGCCTCTGCGCCCGGGTGATCGCCGGTGAACAGCTGCCCGCCCCCAATGTCCCCGCCCTGCCCAAGGAGATAGTCCAACCCTTGAGCCGGGAGGAAAACATCAAGCGCATGGAAGAGCTGCGTAAATCCCTGGATATTTAGCAACTCACTGTTTGTTTACAAACGGCTTAATTTAGAAAACCACTTATGAAAAAACCTGTTAGCCAATGGCTACTGGGCCTGTCCCTTGTTGCCTACCCTATCGCCAGCCTGGTGCTGGTGCTGTTCCTTGCCAGCTACCAGCCAAACACTGGCTCCGGCCTGGGCTTGGAAGCCATTGAAGACTTTACCAGCACCACCGGCCTGCCCGACTTTTCCGCCATAGAGCAATCGCCCGAGCGCAAAAAAGAGTTTTTGAATTTGCTGCGCCCGCTGGTGGAAGAAAAAAACGAGCACCTGGCCAAATCCCGCGCGCGCCTGCTTAAAGTCAAAGAGGACTGGGAGGATGATCAGCAGCTGTCCGAATTGAGCCAGCGCAACCTGGAAACCATGCGCAACAAATGGCATGTGACCCACGAGGTCTACCCGGAAGCCGAGCGCGCCATAGACATTTTAATGCTGCGCGTAGATACCATCCCCACCGCTATGGTGCTGGCTCAGGCCGCCGTGGAATCCGGCTGGGGCACCTCGCGTTTTGCCGAAGAAGGTAATAACCTGTTTGGCCACTGGTGCTACACCCCTGGCTGCGGCCTGGTGCCCAAGCAGCGCAGTGAAGGCGCCAAACACGAAGTGCGCAAGTTCGCCAGTATTGAGGAATCACTCAGCGCCTACTTCCGCAATATCAACACCAATAATTCCTATCGTCCCTGGCGCCAGTTGCGCGCACAATTGCGCGATGATCCAATGCAATTTACCGCGATCAATATGGTTGCCGAGCTGGGTAAATATTCCGAGCGCGGCCAGCCTTATATCGACCAACTGCGCAAACTGATAAAACGCAATCACCTGGAATAGCAGAGCAAATCTATGGCGGCCAAGGAAATTCTGATAGCCAACCCCAAAGGCGGCAGCGGTAAAACCACCCTGGCCAGCCAACTGGCCGCCAGCTATGCCTGCTCTGGTTTTAAAGTGTTATTGGTGGATCGCGACCCGCAGCGATCCGCCAGCGATTGGCTGAGCGCCCGCCCGGATAGCTGTGCAACAATTAAAGGTTTGGAGTTGGGCCTGGATAAGCCCTTGGATAAGCCGCTCAGTGACAGCTATGGAGTGATTATTCAGGATATGCCCGCCGGCTGGCACCCGGGGCTGGAACCAAAACTGCTCGCACCTGAGCGGCAGTATCAAATGCTGATCCCGATTTTGCCTTCACCGCTGGATATTAAAGCTGGCCTGCGTTTTATTATGGCGCTCTACCGCTCGGGCGCGCTCAACGAAAATCTGCGCGCGGGCATGGTGATTAACCGCAGCCGCCAGCAGTTGCGCTTTTATAAAATTCTCAATGACTTTCTCGCCCGAGTGCAGCTGCCTTTAGTGGCCAGCCTGCGCGACTCGCAAAACTATTTGCGCACTTTGGAAAATGGCGTAAGTATTTTTGATATGCCCACTAAAGCCTTTGCCAAGGATATAGAGCACTGGCAGGTGATCCGCGACTGGTTGGATGAGGGGCCAGATGAAAGCCGCGATGAACAATCGGATGAAAAATCAGAAGAAAATATCACGGATGACAGCGCTGATCAGGCTTAATCCTGATAGCGCCATTCACCGTCCAGATCCGTCGCCAGCCACTGCTGGGTAAACCACACAAAACGCCCCTTTTCACCGCTGGCCGCCGTGCAGTTGTAACGCGTGCGACCCTGTTTAAGTGGCTGCACCGCCCTCACCCATAATTCTTCGCCGCGCACCTGAGTGCTAATAGCGCCCTGGCCAGTGGCAAAGCAGTTAATGCGTTTTAATAAATTCGCATCCTGCGCTGTTATTACCAGCCAGGGGCGAGCGCCAGCGCGCACAATTACATTATCCAGCGGCTGGTCGCGGTCATCGGCCCAGCGGCTTTTTACAGGTAGAGCCAGGGTATTTACCTTGAGGATAAAATCTTCCAACTCGGTAAACATGCCGCCA
>CBIMZH010000224.1:0-5166 GCA_966248255.1 uncultured Cellvibrio sp. | reverse complement strand
TTAATAATTCAAACTAACTTAACAAAATTTCACTCAATTCACGTGATTTATTATGGAATATCTGGATATTAATCACCCTGAATGGCAAAAAATGTGGGATGACCTGGCGGGCTATAAGGTCAACAATGGCGACCCACTGTGTGTTAATGAGGGGGCTTGCTGGGAATATATGGGATCAACCCTTGATCACCATCACTTTCGCCACTCGCTACCCCCCATGACCAACAAATCCGAATATATTTATATTGAACGCGCCGGGGCCGCACTGCGCTGGGCCTAGCAATTCATCACCCGCACAACCTTAAAACCTCTGCCAATATCACATTTTTGATTATTTTTCCCGCCGAAAAATGTGCTAATGTGCTTCCCGCGTTATAAGCCTCTACAAAGCAGCATCCTTCAAAACAACAAAAATACAGCCATGAATAAATGGCCAGCGGAATATCATGAAACGCTTTGTCATATTCGCCGGTGTGGGCGGCGCAGCTACACTCTTGCAATTCGCTTTATTAGCCGCATTTATAGAAACAGGGCTAGCAAACCCAATTATTTCGTCAGCCCTTTCCTACGGGCTTTCAGCCATTTTTAACTACCTTGCCAACTACCATTTAACCTTTGCAAGTCGCGCGAGCCACAAGCAAACCTTTCCCAAATTTGCCCTTACTGCCTGCTTGGGGCTGAGTATTAGCACCGGAATTTTCGCCCTTGCTTTATCTTTACTGGACAACTATTTGGTTGCTCAATGCATAGCGACCGCCCTAACCCTGATAATAAATTTTGCGATCCATAAATTTTGGATATACAGGAGCCACTAATCATGACAATAAAAGCCCCCTCATTGGCCATAGTTGTACCCTGTTATAACGAAGAGGAAATGCTTCCTAAAACAATCGCCACCCTGCTTAACCTCAGAGAAAATCTTATTAGCAAGGGCAAGATCAATGAGCTGAGCAAAGTATATTTCGTAGATGATGGCAGCAAAGACAAAACCTGGAGCATTCTCGCCAACTATGCCGAGCAAAATCAGGCACTGGTAGCAATCAAACTTTCGCGCAACAAAGGCCATCAAAATGCTCTCTATGCCGGCCTTTGCACCACCAGCGAAGATATTACCGTTAGTATTGATGCAGATTTACAGGATGACCCGCAAAACATTGAAGCCATGGTGGATGAGTACCTTAAGGGCCACGACGTGGTTTACGGTGTTCGCTCGGCTCGCAACACAGATACATTTTTCAAGCGTTTCACAGCAGAAGGCTACTATCACTTGATGCGCGCCATGGGAGTAGACCTGGTATTTAATCATGCCGACTTTCGCCTTATGTCCAGGCGGGCACTCGATTCACTTAAGGAATACAAAGAGTCGAATTTGTTTTTGCGCGGTGTCGTCAGAGAAGTTGGCTTCCCCTCCAGTGTGGTTGAGTATGAGCGCCAGGCGCGCGAAGCTGGAGAAAGCAAATACCCGCTGAAAAAGATGCTGTCATTTGCCTGGAAAGGCATTACCGCTTTCTCCACCGCACCCTTACGTATGATCACCATACTAGGACTGACTTCCGGGTTTGCCTCCCTCGCACTTATCTTTTGGGTTTTGGCGATCAGATTTTTAACCAACAACGCCATTCCCGGCTGGGCGTCTGTGTTATTACCCTTGCTATTTATAGGTAGCGTGCAACTACTTTGCCTGGGGATAATTGGCGAATATTTATCCAAAATTTATGAAGAAGTTAAGCAGCGCCCCAAATATCACATCAGTCAAATTGTAAAACGCGACTCCAATACTTAACTTTAAGAAAACAGGCCCAATAAAAAGCCCCGGACTAGCCGGGGCTTTTTATTGGGCGGCGCTTAATATTTAAGCGGCATCAATTGACTTGATTGTGCCCTTAGGCAGTACCGCGTGAACGGCTACTTTTTGGAACTTGAGTTCAATGTTGTTACCGGTTTCTAAAATAATGTAGTTTTCATCAACCTTCACAACTTTTCCAAGCATACCGCTGGTCAGCAAAACTTCATCACCTTTAGCCAGGGCAGACACCAGATTCTGGTGCTCCTTTTGACGTTTGCGCTGTGGGCGAATCAGGAAAAGATACATAAACAACAGCATCCCGCCCATCATTATCCAAAATGCCAAAGGACTCTGTTGCTGCGCTGGCCCCTGGGCTTGCGCCATGGCGGAGGAAATAAAGAAACTCATTGAACTAACCTCTAAGAATAAAGAGCGCTAACTCTACCCTGTTTACCCAAGGCAGGCAATTAGCGCCTTTATCTAGAACAGAACCTGCCGCCCGATAATTAGGCGTAGTCGCGGAACAATTTGCGGAAAACGCTAGGAGACAAACCTGTCCAGCGCTTGAAGGCATTGGTGAAACTGGTGCGATCAGAAAAATCCAAAGCCTTGGATACAGTATCGACACTCATATGCTCATCAATAAGATATTTTATGGCGTAATGAAAACGCAGTATGTCGCGCAGCTGGGCAAAATTAGCCTCTTGCTGCTGCAAACGACGCTGCAGTGTGCGTTTGGATAATTTTAAATCCTCAGCAATTTTGTCTATTGATAGATCGTCATGACCTACACGCAGCTTTAAGGCTTCGATGACTCGAGCCGAAACACCTTCAAAACGAGGAATCTCTGCTAACGCAAGATACTCCTCATAGGATCTTATTTCCGTTCCCTCGAAAGAATTTTCGGAATCAGCATCTCTGCGGTAAATGCGCTGTAATTGGATCATAGCGGCGTCTCCTTTGCCATTCAGGGCAGATGTAAAAAACTTGATATTAATGGGCCACTATTCATGACCACCTGATTGGGACACTTCCTGTTGTCAGTAAGCCTCGCTCAGCTAGGCTAGATTATAGACGAATTGAGGCGTCAGCACAGGAAAAACTGCACAACTTTCACTCAAGCATTCGGATTTTAATACCCTGTTGGCATAACAATATTACTTTAAATGCCATCGCTTAAATGTTGCTGTATATCCTGATCATGAGTTTTAGTATTTACCTTACTCATAACAAATTTAACCTTACCTTGCTTATCAATAACAAAGCTGGTTCGTAAGATTCCCATAAATTCTCGCCCCATAAACTTCTTCAAAGCCCAGACGCCATATTGCTCCGCGATCTGATGATCCTCATCCGCGAGAAGATTGAAGTTTAATTCGTATTTATCAGCAAACTTTTTTAGCCGCGCCGGGCTGTCGGGGCTAATTCCGAGAATGACCGTATCTGCAGCATTAAACTGGGCCAGGGAGTCGCGCAAACCGCACGCCTGAGTCGTGCATCCAGGTGTTGATGCTTTGGGGTAAAAATAAAGCAAAACCTGCTTTTTGCCCTTATAGTCAGCCAGCGAAATCAATTCACTGTTCTGATTGTACAAACTGAATAAAGGTGCTTTTTCGCCAATTTTTGCATAGCTCATTTCAATCTCTCATACTAAAAACGATAAAAATTTCCAGGCCATTAATTAGCTGAATCACCAAAAGCGCCAAACAGAATATCCTTTTCTTCCTGGGTAATTTGCGTGTGCACTTCCTGATCGATGTGCTCTGGTTGAACCACGCAATTTCTTCCTGCGCCTTTTGCCTTGTATAACAACTCGTCTACACGTTGTAAAAACTGCTCTGGGGTTTCGTAATCCTTACCTAAATACATATCTACACCCAGGCTGGCAGTAAGCTTATGGACGCGCCCGTCTTCCAGGGCAAAACTTGACGCGACCAAAAACTCTCGCAAACGCTCAGCTACTTTTGTCGCCTGTGGCAAATCAGTATTAGGTAGAATCAACAAAAATTCTTCTCCGCCAAAGCGACAGGCGTAATCCAGCTTGCGCAGAGACTGCTTTACAATATCGGCTAAATGAATAAGCGCGCGGTTGCCTGCCTCATGCCCCCATTGATCATTAAATGCTTTGAAATGATCTACATCCAGCAAAATAAGTGACAGAGGCGCGAAGCTACGGCGACTTCGCTCCATCTCCAAGGGTAGGTTTTCGGCAATAAAGCGATAGTTATACAAACCCGTCAATTCATCGGTTCGTACCAGCGCCTGGAGTTTGGCAATTTGCTCTTGTAAGTCAGCCAATTTCCCCGCGTAAAGGCAATCTGCCCCGCTGGCACAGAGATACTGAGATGATGTTTCCGAACTCATAGTTGCAGGCCCTTGTTTAGCAACAAGATCCCCACGCAGGGACAGGAGTTAATCACGATAAATTTTTAGCAAGTCACCATAATGGTCAATGCGACGGTCACGCAGGTATGGCCAAATTCTGCGCACATCTTCACTGCGCGCCATATCCAGCTCCACCACCTGAGTTGCTTCTTCAGCTGTGGGCGCCTGGAAGAGAAACTCCCCCTGAGGACCGGTTACAAAGCTCGTTCCCCAAAAATCCAACCCCACACCACCCTGAGGATCCGCCTCGTGACCGACACGATTTACGCTGATTACGGGCAGACCATTAGCTATGGCATGAGCTCTTTGCACAGTGACCCAGGCATCTCTTTGGCGATCTTTCTCCGCTTGATCATCTTCTGGATTCCAGCCGATAGCGGTGGGATAAATCAGCATTTGCGCCCCAGCCATCGCCATCAAACGCGCCGCCTCGGGAAACCATTGATCCCAGCAAACCAAAATCCCGAGTTTACCCACCGATGTTTGTATCGGCTGAAACCCCAGGTCGCCTGGTGTGAAATAAAATTTTTCGTAAAAGCCCGGATCATCGGGAATATGCATTTTGCGATATTTGCCCGCAATGCTGCCATCGCGCTCCAGCACTACGGCAGTATTGTGGTGTAACCCGGTTGCGCGCTTCTCAAACAAGGAGGCAACAATTACCAGGTTTAATTCCTTAGCCAGGGCTCCCAGGGTTTGGGTACTGGGGCCGGGGATTGGCTCAGCCAAATCAAATTGATCAACATCTTCCTGCTGGCAAAAATACAAGCCGCGGTGCAACTCCTGCAAAACAACCAACTGCGCACCTGCCGCAGCGGCCTGGCGAATACCAGCAATCGATTTGGCTAAATTTGCTGCAGTATCAGCCGTACAGGACTGCTGCACCAAGCCAACTTTTAATTTTGACTCAGGCGATTGGGCATTATTCAAGAGCATAGGGTGTCTCCAATACGCCTTCTGGTAGCTGCATAGTTATGCAGTGCAAGCTGCCGCCC
>CBIMZH010000223.1:0-5215 GCA_966248255.1 uncultured Cellvibrio sp. | reverse complement strand
AATAATTAATATGTTCATTTATTTCTTCCAGGTAAAGGTTAAATGCCAAATGTCTCTTTAACCTGCCGCATGATTCGCCTGCGGCGGGCGTTACTTTTCTTTGCGTCGCCAAAGAAAAGTAACCAAAAGAAAGGCGACCCTACGGATTTGTTTTTCCTGCGCTTCTCGAATGAGCCTCACGCCGTTTTGATGATACGTCCCTGTATCATCAAAACTAAAACGGACGTCCTGTCCGTTTTGCGTGGTTCATTCTGCGATGCTCGGCAAATCCGAAGGGAGTCTTAACATCAAAAGCAATTAGTGGCGGAAATGACGCATGCCAGTAAATACCATCGCCATGCCGTGCTCGTCGGCGGCATCAATTACTTCCTGATCGCGCATGGAGCCGCCGGGTTGAATTACCGCAGCAATGCCCACTTTGGCGGCGTTGTCTATGCCGTCGCGGAAGGGGAAGAAGGCGTCTGAGGCCATGACTGAACCGGCAACTTGAAGGCCGGCGTGTTCAGCTTTAATGGCGGCGATACGGGCCGAGTTAACACGGCTCATTTGGCCAGCGCCTACACCAATGGTGCGGCTGTCTTTGGCGTAAATGATCGCGTTGGATTTAACAAACTTGGCCACTTTCCAGGCGAACAGCAGGTCGCGGATTTCCGCTTCGCTGGGGGCGCGCTTGGTGACGATTTTCAGATCGGCGGCGGTGATCATGCCGTTGTCGCGATCCTGTACCAGCAGGCCGCCGTTAACGCGTTTGTAATCCAGACCACCGATACGCTCAGTGCCCCAGCTGCCGCAGCTGAGTACGCGCACGTTTTGTTTGGCCTTGGTCACTTCCAGGGCTTCAGCTGAAACGCTGGGGGCGATAATCACTTCAACAAACTGACGGGAAATAATCGCTTCGGCAGTTTTGGCATCCAGCTCGCGGTTGAAGGCGATAATGCCGCCGAAAGCAGATTCGGTATCCGTAGCGTAAGCCAGTTCGTAGGCATCGAGAATATTGCTGGCAACACCTACACCGCAGGGGTTGGCGTGCTTAACAATGACACAGGCAGGCTGGTCAAAGGATTTAACGGTTTCCAGGGCAGCGTCTGTATCGGCCACGTTGTTGTAGGACAGCTCTTTGCCCTGCAATTGGGTGGAGGTGGCGATGCTGGCTTCCTGTGGGTTTTTCTCCACGTAAAAAGCGGCTTTCTGGTGCGGGTTTTCACCGTAGCGCATCTCTTGCGCTTTGATAAATTGGGTGTTGAAGGTGCGTGGGAAGTCGGCACTGCCGCCTTCAACCAGACGGCCAAAATAATTGGCAATGGCGCCGTCGTAAGCGGCTGTGTGTTCGTAGGCTTTAATGGCCAGATCGAAACGGGTTTTGAACGAGGTGCAGCCACTGTTGGCTTTCATCTCGTCAAGAATACGCGCGTAGTCGGAGGCGTTAACCACAATGTTTACATGGGCGTGGTTTTTAGCCGCAGCGCGAACCATGGTGGGGCCGCCGATATCGATGTTTTCTACCGCGTCTTCCAAAGAACAGTCAGCTTTGGCGACGGTTTTTTCGAAGGGGTAGAGGTTAACTACAACCATGTCGATGGCGTTGATGCCGTGTTCGGTCATTACGCCTTCATCCAGGCCGCGACGGCCGAGGATGCCACCGTGCACTTTGGGGTGCAGGGTTTTTACGCGGCCATCCATCATTTCGGGGAAGCCGGTGTAGTCGGAAACTTCAATCGCGGGGATCTTGTTTTCAGTCAGCAGCTTGAAGGTGCCGCCAGTGGACAGAATTTCCACGCCTTGGGCGTGCAGGGCTTGGGCAAATTCAACAATACCCGTTTTATCTGAGACGCTGATAAGCGCGCGTTTGATGGCAACAAGATCGGCAGTGGTAGACATACCCGGTTCCTTTAACAAACAGTGAAAATTGAATCTCTTAAAAAGCAAAAGGGGCGGAAACTCGTTACCACCCCTTTTGTGTGTTTGCCTGACGGCGGTGCTTGCGATTAGAGCAGGCCGTATTGCTTCAATTTTTTGCGCAGAGTGCCGCGGTTCAAACCCAGTACCTGTGCCGCGCGGGTTTGGTTGTGACGGGTGTACTTGAGTACGATTTCGAGCAGTGGCGCTTCAACTTCAGCCAACACCATTTCGTAGACATTGCTTACGTCTTGACCGTCCAGGTGTTTGAAGTAGTTGTCTACAGCTTGCTCCACGCAGCCGCGCAGGCTTTGGCCTTGTTGCGCGGGTTGTTGTGCTTGCACTGGAGTGGCGTCAGCAAAAAATGTTGCGGTGTTCATGCGGCTTTTTCCTCTTTCATAAGCAGCGTTTCAAAGAAAGTTTGAATGCTGGTCAATTGTTCTTCTGCGTTTTCCATAGCGTTAAAGGCTTTGCGAAATAGATCGCTGCCTGGGACCGTCTGCAAATACCAACTCACGTGTTTGCGAGCGATACGCGGGCCCATGACCTCACCATAAAAACGGTACAGCTCGCGCAGATGGCTAAATAAAATCTCCCTGATTTCCGTCAGGGTGGGTTCGGGTAGTTGCTCACCTGTGCGCAGGTAGTGCTCTATTTCCCGAAAAATCCATGGCCGCCCCTGGGCGGCTCTGCCAATCATCACCGCAGCTGCCCCTGTGTGCTCGAGCACAGCTTTGGCTTTGGCGGGCGAGGTGATATCGCCGTTGGCAAATACCGGAATCTGTACGGCCTTAACCACTTCGGCGATGGTGTCGTACTCTGCCTCGCCCACAAAGGCGTCGGCGCGAGTGCGACCGTGAAGGGCCAGGGCCTGGATACCGGCATCCTCCGCAATGCGGGCAATGCGGGTGGCATTGCGCATTTCCTGGCTCCAGCCAGTGCGGAATTTCAGGGTTACCGGTATATCTACAGCCGCAACTACGGCTTTAAGAATATCGCTAACCAAGTGTTCGTCTTGCAGCAGGGCGGAGCCTGCGGCTTTTTTACATACCTTTTTAGCTGGGCAGCCCATATTGATATCAATAATCTGGGCGCCGTTGGCGAGGTTTAAACGCGCCGCTTCGGCCAGCATCTCCGGGTCGCCACCGGCAATTTGCACCGCGATCGGTTCGGCTTCGCCGGTGTGATCCATGCGCAACAGGCTTTTACGACTGCTCCAGAGGCTGGAGTCAGCGGTCAACATTTCCGAGATCACCAACCCCGCGCCCATTGTTTTACACAATTGGCGAAACGGACGATCAGTCACTCCGGCCATAGGCGCGAGAATGACAGAGCTGTCGAAGGAGTAGGGGCCTATCCTAAACACTTAATTGGCCTAAACACTTAATTGGCTTTAACACGTGATGGATTGTCGCGGTGCGACCGGAAGTTGTCTGCCTGATATGGCGCCGTTTTGTACCTTTAGAAGCCTTGGGACCCCTGCGCAAAAGGGTCGCCATCATACCCGTTTAGCCTGGGGATGGGAACGAAAAAAACACAAAAAACGCTGTTTTTTTGAGCGATAAAACTGCCTGTTTTTAACGCTAAAGGCTTGAATTTTGGCGCCAAATACGGCAGTCGGGTTAATTCTTCAGCGGCACCATTTGAAATTTTTGGTAATCGTCACCCAAATCCTTTACCAGAGGATTTTCAAGGTGAATCACGTGGCGCTCAGTCAAGCGGGATGCATCCACGCCCTCTTGTGAATATTTCTGCCAAAGCGTTTGAAAATGGCCATTTTGCAGGCTGCGCTCCAGCCCGACTTGGACGCGATCGAGGGCCGGTTTGGCGCTGATATTGGCAAAAAAGAATTTGGGTAATGGGTAGTAAAGGGCGAGCTGGCTATCGGCGCTCAGGGAGGTGGTGTCCTTTTGGTATTTGAGTTCACTGGCATATTCGCCCAGGCCGCGGCAAAACAGATCTATGCGCCCGGCGCGGGTCATGCGGAACAGGCTTAATACCGAATCTGCTTCTATAACCTGCAGGCCGTTGTGGCGCAGAATCTTGCTGTCGGACCAGCCGATACCTGTGCCAAATTTATAGGCTTTTAATTCCTCCAGGCTGTTCACCTGCGCGATTTGCGCTTTGATTTGATCGCGCATAAAGCATACGCGGTAACTCATAACACCTTTGTCGAGGGAGATTGGAATATAGGCCAGTGGTGGCTTTGCCAGTTCGTCTTCGTAGCTGAGCATCAGAATAAGGTTGGGGTAAATATCCTGGTTGAGCGCCGCCAGGGTGCGGGCCCGATTCATCGGCGGTATGGCGTTTAATTGATAGGGGCCAAAGTCCTCGCGGGTCTCATCCAGCGCCATGCGCAGGATTTCAGCTTCAAACAAAATCAGCTTGCCCATGCTGAGTTCTGGCTGTTTGTAGGTGACTATCAGGGGATGATTTTCCAGCAGGGGATGATTTTCCAGGGGGTGATTTTTGCTTGTCAGCGCTGGCTGAGCCTGGACGGGCAGCAGTAGGCTGAGGCTCAGCATTAAGACGAGGCCAACTTGAAAACAGAGTGCGCTCATAGGCTAAGGGTTCCGAGGCTGTGCCGGATAAGTCTAGCCAGATGGGCGAGCAGCGGTAGCTGTCGCCCGGTTATTGATTATTTTAAGGGATATAGACGTGGTAATTCACTGCGTCTGCACCTGGGTCAACCAGATCCAGTGACAGTTGAATAGGCTGGTTTTTGGGCATGAGTTCTTTGCCGGCAAGTTCGCCGCCCAAATACTCTTTGGGGGTAAAGCGGCGCGCCGCTAGAGGTTTGCCATCCAGGTCAGAAAAAGCCAATACCAGGTCGGGGAATGGCTGATCAAAGGGGGCAGTATTAAGGATGATGGCGTCCACCATCAGCGCATTGGCTTTGTCCGGGTGGCTTCTGACCACCAGGTTATAGGCTTTGATGCTGTGCGTATCTATAAGTGTTGGCAACTGGCAGCCCAGCCAGGGGCAGAGCTGTTGATAAGCGCTGCGGTAGGGCTCGATACGGCTGAGGTAGTCAAATTTAAACCAGGCTATTTGTACCAGGAGCGCGACAAGGGCAATAAGGCTTAGTGTTGGCCAAAGGCGGTGTTGCCATTTGCGTATGCGCTTGGCGGTAAACTCTACCGGTGCCGGGATGATATTCATCAGTAGAGTTGAGCGCGAGTTGTCGTAGGCGCGTATTTTGGGCTCAGTTTTTACTTGGCGTTTGGGCTCTTCTTGCTCCGGCTCGGCAAATATAGATGCGTCTGGGGTCTTGTCGGTTTGCTGATGCTCGCTTTGCTCTTCGGGGGAGTCTATCAGG
>CBIMZH010000222.1:0-5225 GCA_966248255.1 uncultured Cellvibrio sp. | reverse complement strand
TCGCAGACGGTGCCATCGCAGCCGCGCGCCGAGCAGTATTCGCGCCCGTAATAAATAATTTGCAAGTGCAGCGCATTCCACTGATCTTTGGGGAAGAGCCGCTTTAAATCTTTTTCGGTTTGCACCACGTTTTTGCCGTTGGTTAAGCCCCAGCGCTGCGCCAAGCGGTGGATGTGGGTATCCACCGCAAAGGCCGGGTGACCAAAGGCTTGGCTCATCACCACGCTGGCGGTTTTGTGGCCCACGCCGGGCAGCTTTTCCAAGGCATCCCAATCGTCCGGCACCTGGCCGCCGTGCTCGTTGACCAGCATCTGTGAGAGCACCGATATCGCTTTGGATTTTTGCGGCGAGAGGCCGCAGGGGCGAATAATTTGCTGAATCTTTTCGACCGGTACTTTGGCCATGTCGTAAGGATTGTCTGCCAGTTCAAACAGCGCTGGTGTCACTGTATTAACCCGCTCGTCGGTGCACTGGGCCGAGAGTAAAACCGCGATCAAAAGCGTGTAGGCGTCTTTGTGCTGCAGCGGTATGGGCGGCTCCGGGTAGAGCTGCTGCAGCCGCTGCAGAATGATTTCTACACGCTCGGATTTGCTGGGGCTTTTTAGCTCGGTCATTTCTAAATCTTAAAGGCTTTGCACAAACGCCTTAATGCGCTCGGCGGCTTCGATACACTCCGCCAGGGGGGCAACCAGTGCCATACGCACATAGTCTTCACCCGGGTTCAGGCCATTGGCTTCGCGCGCTAAAAAGCTGCCGGGCAGCACAGTAACTTTTTGCCGGGCAAATAACTGCTGGGCAAACAGCTCGCCTTTGATCGGCGTTTTTGGCCAGAGGTAAAAACTGGCATCTGGCTTGGCTAATGGCAGTACACCATCCAGGATATTTAATACCGCATCAAACTTATGGCGATAGGCTTCGCGGTTGTCGATTACATGCTGCTCATCGCGCCAGGCGGCAATGCTGGCCAGCTGTGTGGGCACGGGCATGGCGCAGCCGTGGTAGGTGCGATAGAGCAAAAACTTGTCCAGAATTTTTGCATCGCCGCCAACAAAGCCGGAGCGCAAGCCGGGCAGGTTGGAGCGCTTGGACAGGCTGTGGAATACCACACAGCGGGCAAAGTCGTCGCGGCCCAATTCGGCGCAGGCTTGCAGCAGGCCAGCGGGGGGATTGGCTTCATCAAAATACAGCTCGGAGTAGCATTCGTCCGAGGCGATGACAAAGTCGTACTTATCAGCCAGGGCAATTAATTGTTTCAGCTGCTCGCTGCTCATCACCGCGCCGGTTGGGTTGCCGGGGGAACAGATAAACAACAGCTGGCAGCGCTGCCACACCTCGGCGGGTACAGCGGCAAAATCGGGAATGAAGTTGTTGTCCGGCGTACAGTTTAAAAAGTGCGGCTCGGCACCCGCGAGAATCGCTGCGCCTTCGTAAATTTGATAGAAGGGGTTGGGCGAAACTACAAGTGGATTTGGCTGGCTGCGATCGACAATAGCCTGGGCAAAAGCAAAAAGCGCTTCGCGGGTACCGTTAACTGGCAGTACATGCTTGTCTGCCGTAAAGCTACCGGCATTGAGTTTAAAGCGCTTGCTCGCCCAGTCGGCAATGGCCTGGCGCAGTTCGGGCAAGCCTTTGGTGGTGGGGTAGTTGGACAGCTTACTCAGATTGCTTACCAGTGTGTCCAGCACAAACTGCGGTGGCTCGTGCTTGGGCTCGCCTATGGACAGGAAAATATCCTTTAATTGCTCAGGCGCGCTCACCGCGGCTTTAAGCGCGGCGAGTTTTTCAAAGGGGTAGGGGTGAAGCTGTTGTAAATCCGGGTTCATAGCAAGTTCGCTGGTTAAATTTTATCGACGCGTTTATCCAATTGTTCGCAGATTTCCTGCTGCAGTTTTTGGCAGAGCTGAGGGTCGGCCAGAGGTTTGCCGTCGGCGTCGGCGATAAAGAAAATATCCTCAACCCGCTCGCCCAGGGTGGCGATTTTGGCGTTGAGCAGTTGAATATCAAAATCCATAAACACCTTGCCGATGCAAGCTAGCAGACCGGGTCGGTCGGGGCTGATGACTTCCAGTACGGTGCAGTTGCGAATGCTGTCGGTGCTCAGCGAGGTGCGCGTGGGCATAGCGAAATATTTTAGTCGGCGCGGGGTGCGGCGGCCCATCACTTCGCGGTAGTTGCCGGCGAGGCTCAGCTCTTCCTGCAGTGCCTGCTGGATCTGCTTGTGCTGCGCCGGGTTGTTGCCCAGCGGCTCGCCGTCCTGATTGAGCACAAAGAAGGTGTCTATGGTGTAGCCGGAGTTGGAGCTGTAAATCTTGGCGTCCTGAATGTTGAGGTTGAGCTGCGCCAGGGCGGAGGCGGCAGCGACAAACACATTCTTTTGATCCTGGCTGTAAATAAAAATTTGTGTGGCACCGGCCAGCTCTTTGTTGCTGGTTTTTTTAATCAGTACCAGCGGCTGGTCATCGCGGCGCTCGGCTATGGCTTTGGTGTGCCAGGCGATATCGGTAAAGCTTTCGCGCAGGAAATAGTCCTCGCCCATATCGCCCCAAAGGGTGAGCACCTGCTCTTTGTTTAACCCCTTGCGCGCGAGTTTGCGGATGGCGGCGTTTTGCGTCTCGTCAATTAAATCCTGTTTGTCGACATTGTTTTCCAGGCCGCGGCGCAGGGCGCGGCGGGTTTCCATATACAGCTGGCGCAAAAGGCTGGCGCGCCAGGTGTTCCATAACTCCTTGTTGGTGCCGTTAATGTCGGCCACGGTCAAGCAGTAGAGGTAGTCCAGGTGCATCTGGTCGCCCACTTCCAGGGCGAACTTGTGAATGATGTCCGGATCGGAAATATCCTGCTTTTGCGCGACGGCAGACATCAGTAGGTGCTTTTCTACCAGCCAGCAAATCAAGCGAGTTTCGCGCGGCGATATGCCGTGGCGCTTACAAAATTCTTCGGCATCTACCGCGCCCAGGGTGGAGTGATCGCCACCGCGACCCTTGCCTATATCGTGATAGAGCCCGGCGATATAGAGCAGCTCCAGTTTAGGCAGGCGAGTCATCACATGGGCGGCAACGGGGAAGTTGTCTTTGGCTGAGGGCAGCAAAAAGTCGCACATGTTCTGCACCACTTTTAGGGTGTGGGCATCAACTGTGTAGATGTGAAAAAGGTCGTGCTGCATCTGCCCGGTCACCAGGCCGAATTCGGGCAGGTAGAGGCCGAGAATACCGTAGCGCGACATGCGCTTGAGCTGCTCCACCAGGCCGGCAGATTGTTGTAACAGCTTAATAAACAGCGCGGTGTTTTTGGGGTTGTGGCGGAAGTTGTCATCAATTAAATGACGGCTCTCGCGAATCCAGCGGATGGTGGAGGCGCGCACTCCGTTGATCTGCGGGTTTTGCGCCATAAGCACAAACATTTCCAGCAGCGCAGAGGGATTCTCTTCAAACACGTAGGTGTGAGTAGCTTCAATATAATCGTCGCGCAGTTGAAAGCGCTCGTTAATAGAGATAACCGATTTGCTTTGCCCGCGCTGCAAAATGGCTTCGGACAAAAACTGCAGCACCACATCATTTAATTCGCGTACCGCCAATACAGTGCGGTAGTAGCGGTGCATAAACTGCTCCACCGCCAGGCCTTCGTGATTGTCGTGAAAGCCAAACAGTTTGGCCATTTCGCGCTGGTAATCAAACAGCAGTCGCTCTTCCGGGCGCTTGGCGATCATGTGCAGTGCATAGCGCACTCGCCATAAATACTCCTCACCGGAGTTGAGCAGGGAGAATTCTTCGTCGGTAAAAAAGCCTTTACCTTCCAGCTGTTTAAGCGTGCGCACACCAAAAAAGCGTTTGGTCACCCAGCTGATATTTTGAATGTCGCGCAATCCGCCAGGGGCGTTTTTGATATTGGGCTCGAGGTTGTATTCGGTATCGTTGTATTTTTTATGGCGCTCAATCTGCTCGTCAAATTTTGCGCGAAAGAAATCTTCGGCGCTCCAGATTTTTTCTGGCGCCGATGCCTGCAGCAATTCGTAGCGCAGGCTCTGGTCGCCCACCAGGGTGCGCGATTCCATAATATTGGTGGCCACGGTGATATCGGTGCGCGCTATATCTATGGTCTGCTTGACGGTGCGCACGCTGCTGCCAATTTCCAGGCCTATATCCCAGAGCAGGGTGAGGAAGCGCTCGATGCTGTCCTTACAGCTGTCGAAGACTTCGGCGCGGTGCAGAATTAGCAGGTCTATGTCAGAGCAGGGGTGCAGCTCACCGCGACCATAGCCGCCTACAGCTTCCAGGCTGATGCTCTCCGGCCAGTCGAATTGAAACCAGGCGTAATGGAGTATGCAGTCAATAAAAAGTGCGCGCTCGTAGACCAGGGTGCGAATATCCTCGCCTTCAACAAAGCGGCGGTTAAATTGCACATTGGCGCCGCTGAGGGCGTCTTTAAAAACGGGGATTACCGGCTTCTCCTCCAGTGCGCGTCTAAAGCGACTTTGGTCGAAAAAGAACAGAGGGCGTTCAAAGTAGGGCACCGTGAGCATCGACATAAACTGGCGGAATTCCTCGAGGGATTTTGGGGCTGGTGGACTCGTCCGGTTAAAAAATCGGGCCGGCGTTGCGAGTGTCAGCGCCGGCCCGTTTTGAATGGCTTGGGGTTAGATAACTTCGCCGCTGCGCAGAGTCAGCACCTCTACACCGTCTTTGGTGACCACCATGGTGTGTTCCCACTGGGCGGACAGACGACCGTCTTTGGTCTCTACTGTCCAGCCATCGGATTTAAGCTTGGTGTTGGGTTTGCCGGCATTGATCATGGGCTCGATGGTAAAGCACATGCCTTCTTTTAACTCCATGCCAGTGCCGGGGCGGCCGTAGTGGAGAATTTGCGGTTCTTCGTGGAAGACCTTGCCTATGCCGTGGCCGCAGTATTCGCGCACCACTGTGTAGTAGTTGCCCTCGGCGTGCTGCTGAATTACGTGGCCTATATCACCCAGGCGGCAGCCGGGTTTAACCAGCTTGATCGCCTTGTACATGCACTCCTGGGTGATTTGTACCAGGCGCTCGGCGTGGGGTGCCGGGGTGCCGACAAAGTACATGGCGCTGGTGTCGCCGTGGTAGCCCTCGTAAATCACAGTGACATCGATATTGATAATGTCGCCGTTTTTAAGCACCTTTTTCTCTGAGGGGATGCCGTGACAGACCACCTGGTTGACCGAGGTGCAGATGGACTTGGGAAAGCCGCGGTAGCCC
>CBIMZH010000221.1:0-5227 GCA_966248255.1 uncultured Cellvibrio sp. | reverse complement strand
CAGCATTATTTGACGGCAGTGAAGCGACAGCCAAGCACTATCGCAAAAAACTTGAATCCCTAATGGTGCAAAAGGATGGCTTTGGCTTGTTGCCAGAGCTCTACTATTTACCTAAAGACAAGATCGAAGCGGAAAAGAAAAATCCGCGCAGCCAGGCCCGAGTTCCCAACGAAAATATTCCTTTGGTGTGGGCGCAAAGCTTGTATTTGACCGGCCTCATGCTGGACGAAGGGATGGTCAGCACCGATGATCTTGACCCCCTCAAAATGCGCAGGCGCTCTACCCGCTTTATTAAGGCCAATGTCGCCCTGGTGGTACTCGCAGAAAATGATGCGATTAAGCAACAGCTGGCCCGCTACGGTGTGATTGCAGAAAGTTTACAAGACATAAAACCTATGGGGGTCGTGTCTGCTTCCGGTTTAATGGAAGTCTATTCCCATGTTGGTGAAAATAAAGCCCTGGGCCTAACTGGCCGCCCACGCCGCCGCGCACAAAGCCTGGCCACGTCGCAAACCTACGAACTAAATAACAAGGTTTATTTGAGCCTTAACTGGCTGCAAACCGAACGCGAAGACTATCGCCTGTTTGACGCCCACTGGGCGGTCGAGGCCATCTCCCGAGAGATTCAGTTTATTCACAAGCACTGGCTCAGTCACGAGGTGGCAGTGTTTACCCTGATGATGAATAAACGCCTGAGTAAAATTCCCAACGTGGAGTTGTTATTTGAAGCTGTACGCAACCTACAACTTCGCACCGAGATAGATTATGTCGGTTATGCCTCGGCAAACTTGGCCTATCGCGCTTCGCGGGTAAACTCCTTAACTATTCCCTACAGCCATATACCAACCATTTCCCTTGCCACACAAATTTCAACGCAGGAACAGTCTGAATACAGTTGGAAAAGTGAAGATCTTGAACCCTGGGCGCGCGAGCTGTTTGAAAAGTTTTATACCGAAAGCGACATTTTTATTTACCGTAAATTGGTAAAACAGGTAAAAGATCGCCGCCTGCAAGAAAACATCGCTATTGCCGGCAAGCAGATTCCGCTGGAAGAGTTTATTGATGAGATATTCCAGCGCTCGCAAAAAGCTAACTACTGGCTATTGGCTCGCTACTGCTTCGCCAAACTGAACTATACGCAAATTGACTTGGCCGATAGCCTTACTCTACTTGCAGCGCGCAACCTGGTGATCAGTGTTGGTGATAACAATTTTACCGAAATCAAAATCGACCAATCATTCTCTAACCTCAACTACTATGAAAGCGTGCGGCAATTATTTCCCGACTTGCTGGAGCGTACGCTGGTGCAGGAGCTACTGTCCGCCATAGGTGCGATTATTCGCTCTGAACCGCAACTGTTTGAGGGCTTGCACTCGGTGCAACTGCGCAACTTTATGTTGCTTTGCGCTATGGATAAAGGTGATGCGGAAGAAGTGTCGCTGCTGGAGTGGATAGGTTTGCAATCCCCTGCTCGCCTGCACAAAAAAATTCGCAACATACTTACTTCACGCAAAAAAGTTTTTGCGCAGGGCATTAATCATGTAACTCCCTACAAAATTCATCATCAAACCTTGCCGGAAGATGAAAATCCCATGCTGTCGGATGCCATGGATACCGACTGGCTTGAATGGCGAACAGCGCGGGGCCTTATCACGCATTTTGATTCCAATTTCCTTAAAGATATCTGGTACAGCCTTATGTGCGCCAAGGAGTTGGTTTTTGGTCTGGACGGCACTAGCTGCGCGCTGGACTGTGAAATTACCCGCAGCTCCATGACCCCAGGCGAAGACAGTTTTGCCCATTTGATTGATCAAATGACGCACCAGCTTCATCCGGCCTATTACAAAAGTGCTGTGGTTGAAGCGCTCTACGCCTATACCCAGTTTTGTGTGGTTCGCCCGGAAATTCGCTTCCACCAACCCCTGGTATTTCGCGAGGTGTTGGAGCTGGCCGCCAAGCGTTACGTTGAGGAGCGCCGGGCACAATTATTCAGCTTCGGTATAGAGAGCGATTTGACACTGTTTATGCAGCAGTCGCCCCATATCCTCAATTTGTATGTAACCCTTATCTATGCCGAAATGGCCAATCAAAAACAGGAGGCTATAGCCATTTAAGGGCGCGGGTTAATCTTTGTTTTTACGAAATATATCCCCCTGCCCCATAGGCTCACAGAAGATCTGGGTTTAAAATGCCCGGATCTTCACTGGATATAAGTTGAACAATATGAAGCTTTTGGGGCCTACGCTGCTGATACTGGGCGCAATCCTGAATATTCTCGCGCTGTTTATGCTGGTTCCTCTGGCCCTGTCTGTAGCCTACAACAGCGATAACCAACTCGCCTTTTTTCTCTCGGCCACCATTACTTGCCTGGCGGGCGTTGGCTGCTTGTTGGTGGGTAAAAAATCCAACCTCGAATACATGCAGCCACGGCAGGTATTTTTAATTACCAGTTGCTGTTGGTTGGGGATCTCACTGTTTGGCGCTTTGCCCTTTATGCTGGTATCCCAACCCTTGTCGCTGGTTGATGCAGTGTTCGAATCTGTGTCCGGGGTGACGACCACCGGCTCTTCGGTAATGTCCCACCTGGATAGGCTGCCCAAGGATATTCTGCTTTGGCGCTCCATCCTAAACTGGATCGGTGGCGTAGGTATTATCGGTGTGGCAATCGCGGTGCTGCCATTTTTGCGCGTGGGTGGTATGCGCCTGTTTAAAACCGAATCATCTGAATGGTCGGATAAGGCTATGCCCCGCGCGCGCAGCCTTATGGCGATGATCATTTACAGCTACTTGGGGCTATCGCTGCTCTGCTTTTTGCTGTACTGGGCCTGCGGCATGGACTGGTTTAACGCGCTCAACCATACAATGACCACAGTTTCCACCGGCGGCTTTTCCACCTCCGATGCCTCCTTCGGTCAGTTCGATAACCTGTTACTGCACTGGATTGCCATAGTTTTTATGTTGGCTGGGGCAGTCCCCTTTGTGCTGTTTGTTCGCCTGTTGGTGAACCGGCAATTTGTTCTGTTGCGTGATAGCCAGGTTAAAGGCTTACTCAAGTTTGTCAGTATCGTTTCCCTTGTTTTAGCCGTTTATCTGATATTTACTCAGGATATGGACCCTTTCCGAGCCATTACCTTCGCCTGTTTTAATCTGGTTTCGGTAATTACTACAACCGGCTTTGCCACTAGCGATTATCAGTTATGGGGCCACTTTGCGATAATTCTGTTCTTTTTTTGTACATTTATTGGTGGCTGCTCCGGATCTACCAGTGGCGGCATTAAAGTGTTTCGTTTTCAAATATTCGCAGGCTTGATCCGCGAGCAGGTGATTACCGCAATTCACCCTCGCGCCATCATCAGCCGTCGCTACAATAACCGCCTGATAAGCTCAGAAATCATCGCCTCGTCTGTTTCTTTTATGGCGCTCATGACAATCTCCTTAGTGGTTATTACCACCATTCTGTCGATGACTGGCCTGGATTTAGTCAGTAGCCTTACTGGCGCAGCCACCGCCATCATGAACGTAGGGCCTGGCCTTGGCGATACCATTGGCCCGGCAGGCAATTTCGCCTCGCTTACCAATACCGCCAAGTTGACCCTGGCTTGGGGAATGTTGTTGGGGCGCCTGGAGTTTTTAACTATTCTTGTGCTGTTTTCACGCACATTTTGGCGCTCCTGATGAAAAATAAGCCCGCACTGGTAAGGAAATTTGCCTACCCGGTTGGCATTCTCTTCCCCTGGTTATTAACTCCCCTGGCTTTTTTTATTGCCAACTTTGTCCCCAAAGCCAATATTTCGCTGCTCTATATCACCATGGTGGTATTTATTGCGATTAATGGCACGGTTGAATTGGCCATTATCCACGCCCTTTCCAGTTTTTTTGCTTTTAGCTTTTTCTTTGCCGAGCCTTTTGGCTCAATCATGGTTCACCATGATGAAGATCTCTACACCATACTTATGTTTTTAGTGACCTCTGTGTTGGTTGGTTATATGGCCACCCAACACAAGCACAATCAGCAAAAAATCCGCCTGCGCGACCTGATGACGGACGTAGAATTAGAGCTACACGAAAAGCTGCCTAAAGCCCTCAATACCCAAGAGGTGATCAGCTCCTTTGAGTCGGCTCTTACCCCCTGGAAAGAACACTGTGTGTTGGTAACGCAAAACGCCCCCTGGCCTGTGCATCCAATTATTGAGGCTATGGACGAAGCGCAAAAGCACAATATGATGCAGCTCTTCAATATCAATTTGACTCCCGCGAACCTGGAGTTAATTGCCAAATATGAGCGAGAAAACAAACTCTATTTTTTGCACAACTCGCGTCAAATTGTTGGTCTGTTGCAAATTGCAATGGAGGATATCCACTATCTACCAAAGGATATCTTCATATTGCTGTTGCACCAGGTGAATATTTCTTTGGAGCGTACCCGCTTGGCAGCGGAGCTGGAAAAAGAAAAGATCGCCAAGGAAAACGAATTACTTCGCTCTGCGCTCTTATCCTCGGTATCTCACGATTTTCGCACACCGCTTACCTCCATGATTGGCGCCACGTCCACGGTGCTTGAGCTAGGCGAGCAGTTGTCCAAACAGCAGGTCAAAGAGTTGTTGCAAACAGTCCTTGATGAGGCGCAGCGGCTAAATCGATACACGCAAAATTTACTCGATATGACCCGTCTCGGTTTTGGTCAGCTGCGTCTGGAGCGAACCTGGGTGAGTATGGAGGAGGTTATTAGCGCAACCAAAAAGCGTCTCAAACCCTTGCTTACCCAGCACGAGCTACAGCTGGATATCTCATCCAGTTTACCTTTGCTGTATGTGCATTCGGCCTTGTTAGAGCAGGCTATTTTTAACGTGGTAGATAACGCCATCAAATTTGCGCCAGCCAGCACGCCAATCAGGATTAATTGCTATAAGTCCAAGCACAAGATTCGTGTTGATATTTGTGATCAGGGCCCTGGAGTTCCGATGGATGAACGTGAAAAGGTATTCGAGCGCTTCCATACCGCTGAAAAAGGCGATAGGCGCAAATCTGGCAGCGGCCTGGGGCTAACCATATGTCGCGGCATGATTGCAGCTCATGGAGGCAGCGTGTCGATTGAGGATAATCCGTTTAGCGGTCCGCAAAGCAACCTACCCGGCTGTTGCGTAAGGATTGTCCTGCCGCTGGAACCTCTGGTTGAAAAATCAGCGGCCGGCGCCAATTAAATTTTAACGCGATATTTGCCTGTAGT
>CBIMZH010000220.1:0-5256 GCA_966248255.1 uncultured Cellvibrio sp. | reverse complement strand
AGGTGCGGCAATCGGAGGTGGACCACTCCATCATGGGAGCAAGGGTGAATCGGCGGTCGAGTGGGGCGGTGGTGCTTGGCAGTTGAGTCATGCAGATAAATTAATAGTCAAACAGCGAAATATCGGCTTTTACAGAGAGTCCGAGCCGAGGGTGCAGTATCATACCTCTAATAGGGTGAACTTGCATGAGACTCTGGGTTCGCCTTTTCCGCAAAATTGATCAAAGTTTGGAGCCTTATGAGCCTGACGCATATAGATAGCCAGGGGCACGCCAGTATGGTGGATGTGACGGATAAGTCACCCAGTGTGCGCGAAGCTCGAGCCATGGCGAGAGTGCGAATGAAGCCGGAAACCCTGGCGCAGATTCGCAGCAACAACTTAAAAAAGGGCGATGTATTGGCGGTGGCGCGCATCGCTGGTATTCAGGCGGCCAAAAAAACCTGGGATCTAATTCCCTTATGTCATCCTCTGGCACTGTCAAAGGTTGCGGTAGATTTTGTGTTGATTGATAGTGAATCGCTGATTGAAATTACCAGCTACTGCAAATTGACCGGGCAGACAGGGGTAGAGATGGAGGCTTTGACTGCAGCCAGCGTTGCAGCACTAACGATTTACGATATGTGTAAAGCGGTAGATATGGCCATGGTTATTGAGTCTATTTGCCTGTTGGAAAAGTCCGGGGGCAGGCGCGGCCATTATGTGCGTGAGCAGGTGAGTTAATGACAGGTCAGATTAAAATTTTATTTTTTGCGCAGTTGCGTGAAGATTTAAATTGCGCCGAGTTGATGCTGGATGCGAAAGGGCTGGCAACCTTGGCGGACGTAAAAATTGCACTGCAAGCGCTGCGGCCACACTGGCAGGAGATACTGCAGCGGCCAAATTTGCTCGCGGCAATTAACCAGGAATATGCCAAGGTTGATGCCCTCGTGCGCGCTGGAGATGAAGTGGCTTTTTTCCCGCCGGTAACTGGAGGTTGAGTATGTTTAGCGTTGCTGTGCAGCAGCAGGATTTTGATGTCGGGCAAGAATATCAGGCGCTGATCCAAAACGATCTACAGGCAGGTGCTGCAGTTTTTTTTGTCGGCCGCGTACGCGATTTAAACCTGGGTGAATCAGTCACCGGCCTTACCCTGGAGCATTATCCTGGCATGACTGAAAAAGCACTGCAGGATATTATTGAGGAGGCGCGCGAGCGCTGGCAGTTGCAGGCGGCGCGAATTGTACACAGAGTTGGCTATTTGGGGTTGGGCGAGCAAATTGTTTTTGTCGCTGCTACCAGCGTGCACCGCGAGCAGGCCTTTGCTGCGGCTGAATTTATGATGGACTTTCTCAAAACGCGCGCGCCTTTTTGGAAGCGAGAGGAGCGTAAAGTGGGGAGTCTTTGGTTGGAGGCCAAGACCTCGGATGCTGAGCGAGCCAAGCGTTGGTGAAAATTTTAAGTTAAGGGAAACTCAATTTATTGTCCTTTTGTGTTTCTTAACATCCGCAATTAAAAAAGGCGCCGTGCATAGCAAGGCGCCTTTTTTAATTCTTAAGTTTTTGCCGTTGTTGCCTAGTGGTTTGTAGCCAGCTCGGACACCTCATTGACGGGGGCAGAGCTGCGGGCACTTAGGGCAAAGAGGCACAGCGCCAGATAGCAGGCGCCAGGTACTATAAAGGCAGTGACATAACTGCTGTGGCCAGACACCATACCTACCAGCAGTGGCACAAAGGCGCCACCAATAATAGAGGTGCAAAGGAAACCGGAAGTGGCTTCGGCACTGGCACTTGAGCGCTCCAGTGTCAGCGTAAAAATAACCGGGAACATAATGGAGTTAAACAGGCCAATTGCCAGGGCAATAAATCCAGCTGCAACGCCACCAACGGCAAATACATAAAGGCACATACAAGCGGCTGCGCCAGTAAAGAACGCGAGCAGATAAGCTGCGTTAACCTTGGCCAGCAGCGCAGAGCCAATTAGTCGGCCAACCATGGCACCACCCCAATAAAGTGCAGTGAAGGCTGCAGCTTCTTGCAGTGAAATACCTGGAATGCCGTCAGAGCTAAACAGCCAGCTGATCAATGGAAATTGATAGGCAGCATCGGACTGGCCCCAGATGGCATCCGAGTTGAGGAAAAATGCCATTTGCGTACCTATAGAAACCTCGGCGCCCACATAAAGGAAAATCGCCAGGCCACCGAGCAATGCCCATTTAGCGCTAAAGGCTTCTTTAAGCATATCGACAATACTTTTGTGGGATGCCGGCGCTGCGGTGGTTGCAGCTGCTTCACCCACCAGTTTGCGGCTTAAATAGAAAAAGACAAAGAGTGCGGCAATCATGCCAGCAAGCCATACATAGGCGGTATCTATGCCTGCCAGGGCTTGGGCGCGAACCTCCTCAGTAATAACGGTGCCTTCTTTAACCTCTACACCTTTCAGGAACATTGAGGCACCAATAATTGGGCCGATAAAGGTTCCCAGGCTATTAAATGCCTGGCTGAAGGTCAGGCGGAAGTGACTGCCTTCTGGTGCGCCCAGGGCGGCAGCCAAAGGGTTGGCTGCTACTTGAAGTGCGGTAATACCGCTCGCCAGGACAAACAGGCCCGCCAGCACCAGCTCATAGATTTCGATATTGGCGGCAACAAGCATTAACAGACAGCCGCCAATCATCATGCTCAGGGCTATTAAAATTGTGGGAACCGATTTGAATTTGGCCAAAATTGTCGCGGCAGGAAAGCTCATAATGCCGTAGGCAATAAAGAAGGCAAATGCACTCAGCTGGGCTTCGAGATCACTCAGGCTGAAAATGCCTTTTACGGCGGCAACTAATGGATCTATAAGAGAGGTTATAAAACCCCAGGCAAAAAATAAGGTAGTCACGGCAGCGTAAGCTGGGCCGTATTTGGATGTTGATTGCATCTTATCCTCGTTATAAAACTGCAGGTTTGTCTTGGTGGTGTGGTTGCTTGGCTTTGTCAGGTTATGATTTTTGTACTGAAGCACTGTGGGATTTTAGGGTGCCAAGCGCGGCTTACTATAATCCAAGCGCAAAATACTGTCACACGAATTGTCCCCGTTTTACAATGGCCGGTAATAAACTCACTTACGCCTGTCTTATGGTTATTTTGACCTCTAGTTGTTATTCTGGCGTGATTATATAGATAGGTTCTTTCCAGTTTATCGGCACTGGCTTGGTTGAGATTTAATAAAAATGGCAAAAGCAACAATCGATGATGTAGCTGCCCTCGCGGGGGTATCCATGAAAACTGTGTCGCGCGTGGTGAATAACGAACCCAATGTTCGCCCGGCAACCCGAGAGAAAGTTGAAGCTGCTATCGCCAGTCTGGATTATCGCCCCAATCTTTCCGCGCGTAGTTTAGCGGGCAATCGCTCCTACCTTTTAGGCCTGGTTTACGGCCATCCCGGCGCCCATTATGTGCTGGACATCCAGGAGGGCGTGCTGGAAATTTGTCGTCCACAAGGTTACGAGTTGGTAGTTCACCCGGCAAATCACCGCGACCCCCAGTTGCTCGATGAAGTCAGTGAGCTAATTTTGGAAAAGCGGGTGGATGGCGTTATGTTGACCCCGCCAATTTCCGACAACATGGAAGTTATCAATAAACTGAAAAGTTTAAATATTCCCTTTGTGCGTGTAGCACCTACCGAAGAAAAGCATCTGTCGCCGTTTGTGGAGACTAACGATGCTGAAGCTTCCTACGACATGACTTGCCAATTGATTGCCATGGGGCACAAACGCATAGGCTTTATCTGCGGTCACCCGGATCACCGCGCCATAAGTTTGCGTTATGAGGGCTATAAGGCGGCGCTGGTGGAAAATAATCTCGCTTTAAATGATTCGCTGGTGGCCTTGGGGGATAACTCTTTTGAGTCGGGCGAAGCCTGTGGGCGCACTATGCTTGAATCCAAGCAGCCGCCCACTGCAATTTTTGCTGCAAACGATGATATGGCTGCTGGCGTTATTATGGCTGCCCATCAAATGGGGTTGGATTTGCCCAGACAGCTATCGGTTGCCGGTTTCGATGATACGCCTGTGGCGCATCAAATTTGGCCTTCCTTGACGACCATTCGCCAGCCGATTCGGCAGATGGCAAAAAAAGCGACTGACCTGCTATTAAAGCAGTTGCGTGGTAAGGATATTCAGCTGCCGGCGAGTTTATTGAGTTCCTGCATTATTGTCAGAGCTTCAACCGGGCCGACCGAAAAACTGGCTGCAAAAGCCCCGGCCAAGGTGCAGACAAAAGCCGCAACCAAAAAGCAGCGCTAATTATTTAGGTAAATTAGTATTGAGCAAGGGCAGGGGATCTGGCTCGGGCGCAATATAAAAAAGGGAGCATTGGCTCCCTTTTTTATTGGCTTTAACGCCGGATTTAATCCGGTTTAATTACTCGGGTTTCAGCTCGGGCGTGTTATGAATCAGCCAGGCGGCAGAGCCAACCAATGCGGCTTTATCGTTGGTAATCAGGCGAATGGAGATGTCGCCGACATAACCGGCCATAGGCCCTTTGTTTTTATAGCGCTCCAGGAAGTGCGTATCCTGAAGAATGTCGACCAGCTTGGGGGTAATGCCGCCGCCGATCACCACGCCACCTTTGGCGCCCCATGAAAGCGCTTTGTCGCCAGCAACTTCACCCAGGACTTCGCAAAAAGTGGTTACCGCCTCGCGACAAATGGGATCCTCATTGCTTAAGCCTTTGGTGCTGACATCAGCAGGCGAGTAAGGTTTTGCATCCTGTTCATATATATGCGCCAGGGCGCGATAAAGATTGACCAGTCCGCCGCCGGACAAAATGTTTTCAACTGAAACATGGCTTTGTTCTTTCAATAGTACTGATTTGATAGCCATTTCTTTTTTGTTAGTTGGCGCAAAACTGGCATGACCACCTTCGGTGGGAACGATTTTCCAATTGCCTTGATTGGGAATCAGTCCAGCCATGCCAAAACCTGTGCCGGGCCCCATAACGACTATGGGGGCATTGGGGTTGGTTTTTGCCGCATAGAGGGTGGTCAGTTCATCTGCTTGCAAAAAAGGCACGGCATAGGCGAGCGAGGCAAAGTCATTAATGACATGCAGGGTGCTCATGCCCAGCTGGTCGCGCAGGCTGTCTATGGAAAACTTCCAGTTGAGGTTGGTCATGGAGGCCTGACCGTTTTCAATGGGGCCAGCTATGGCCAGGCAGGCGTGCGCGGGTATGGCAATGCCAAATTCGCCGCAGCAGGCTTTAATCATGCTGGCCATATCCGGGTAGTTGGCGCACT
>CBIMZH010000219.1:0-5277 GCA_966248255.1 uncultured Cellvibrio sp. | reverse complement strand
AGCAGGCCATCAAAATCTCGGGTGGACATGGGCAGGGCCACCATCAGTTGCTGGTTAAAGCTGGCATCGCCTAACTGTATTTCATCCAGGCTAAACACATAGCTTTGCTCCACACCGCTGGCAGTGTGCAATTCAATGGGCCGAGTATTTTTTACCAGTTGTGGGTGACGGCCTAGGTAGTCGCGACCGAGGCCGCTAATGGAGGCGCCTGTGTCGAGCAGCAGTTTTGCGCTTTCGCCATTGAGCTTTATCTCCAGTAAATACTGCTGGCCATAGCGCTGCAGTGGCAGGCTGATACCCTGTTGTAAATTGCCACCATCGAGTTGCGCGAGAAACGCCTGGGTTTCATTTTTAATGCTGGCGTCACTTGCGGCCGCCAGTGCGTGGTATTGGGTTTGGTAATCGTCCTGTGCCAACTGGTAGAGGCGCGCCAGTGCCAGGTGGGCGCTACCGTTATTGTTGTAGTTGACGGGAGCTGTTTCCAGCAGATGATTCCACTGCGTTATCAACCAGTCGCTTTCGGCGGAGGGGCCGTGAATTTGCCCGCTCAGGGCAAGCAGGTATTTCTGCAAGCTGTTTAAGCCGCGGGCGATTTTTTCGCTGTTGAGTTCCAGGCGCAAATAGTGAAACCAGGCTGCTACAGCCTCATGGGCCAGTTGTAATTGCTGCGCAGTTTCGGCCTTAAGCAGCCAGGCTTCGGCTGAGTTGTAATCGTTTTGAATTAACACATTTAACTGCGCCAGCGCCTGATTGGGTTTACCCTGGGTGAGCAGTTGGCGAATGCTGCCGAGGTTTATCTCGGCTTGCGCGGCCGGAGTTGTTTGCGTAGATGGCCTGTTCTGCGCGGGGAAATCGGTTGGATTTTGCGTTGTTTCTACAGGGCTATCTGGCTTTGGCTTAGTTGTTTGTTGCTGGCTGGTGGGGGCAAGGGCAGAAGAGCTTGTGGGATTATTGTCGCCTCGCCCCAGGAAAAAGCCCAGGGCGAAACAACTGATGGCAACCAAAGCGACGCGGCTAGTCTTCATAATAATTAAAACGGAACACCCTCAGGGTTAACAGGCTCGCGGCACAGGCCAGGCCAACAATGAGCGCTGTCCAAAATCCAGCGGCGCCCATGGGGCTGTGCAGCCAATCGGTGAAGGTTAAAACATAACCCAGGGGCAGGCAAACGCCCCAAAAGGACACCAGCATAATCAGCAGCGGCACCTTGGTATCGCTGTAGCCGCGCAGCACATTAATCATGGTCACCTGCACTGCATCGGCAATTTGAAAGACAGCGGCGAGCACAATAAGTTGCTGCGCGACTTTTAAGGTGGCGGCATCCTCGGTGTAAAACGCCGGGATCAGCTGGTGGCCCAAAAATAAAATCAACATATTCACACTGGATACGCCCAGCGCTAATAACAGTGAGCTGTGCGCTAAAAGTTTGGCCTCGGCAAAATCCCTGGCGCCGCGCAAAAAACTCATGCGCAGGGTAAGTGCCATGCCCAGGCTCAGCGGCGCCATAAAAAATACCGAAGTCACATTAAGCACTATCTGGTGGCCAGCTACCGAGGCGGCGCCCAGAGGCGCAAGGAAGAGGGCAATCACGCAAAACATGCTCACTTCAACAAACATGGTGATGCCAATGGGCAAACCAATTTTTAATAAAAAACGCATTTGGCGGCGGTCGGGTGGCGACCAGCCGCTAAGCAGATGAAAGTCGGCGAAGCCTTTGCTCAGGTTTAAGTAAATTAGTAATGCGCCCAGCGCCAGCCAGTTGGATATGGCGGTCGCCCAGCCGCAGCCGATACCGCCCATGGCCGGAATCTGCAATCCGCCCAGCTCACCGCCGTAAATAAACAGCCAGTTAAGCGGCAAATTAAGCAGAGTGCCCAGCAGCGAAAACACCATGATCACGCGCGTGTGGCCCAGGCCGTCGGTAAGGCCGCGCAGCGCATTGATGCACAACAGCGCGGGAATCCCCCAGGCGAAGGCAGTTAAGTAGCCGCTGGTGATATGGGCGGCGGCGCCATCCATTTTCAATAAATGCAGCAGCGGCTGCACATTGACCAACACTAAAATCATCACCAGGGCGGCAACTGAGGTGATGTATAGCCCCTGCCAGGCGGTGGGCACTATGCGCGCATAGTGTTTGGCGCCGTTCTGGTTGGAAATGGTGGGTTGCAGCGCACTTAATGTGCCGATAAAAAACAGCAGCAGCGGTGCCCAGATGCTCAGTCCTATAGCCACACCGGCCAAGTCCAGTGCGCTGGCGTGGCCAGCCATAATGGTGTCCACCACGCCGTTGGCCATTTGCGCCATCTGCGCAATCCAAATGGGCGCGCCTAGTTTGGCGAGGATTTTCCATTCGTGCAGGGCGCGGCTAAACCAGGAATTGTTTTCGGCGGGGGAATGGGGGGCGAGCAACGGGCTATTCACAACTAACTCGAAAATGGTGCTGGCTCGATCTGAGCTGGCGGGGCTGGAATTGTAAGCCTGGGCGAACGGGAGTGACAGAGCGTGGCGCTCTGTCTGGTTAAAAATTTGCTACCCGGGCAGGCCAATCCAGCGAATCACCGGCAGGGCGCCGTCGTGATTGGCGATTTCTATGCGGGTGTGGCTGGCATAGTCAATATTCAGTTGTTTATAAAGGCTGGGTTTGCGCCAGTCCCACTGCAAAATATGGGCGATAAGTACGCGAATAACCCCGCCGTGGCAGAGCACCAGTTGATGGCCGCTGCTGTGGCTGGCCACTAATTTGTCCCAGGCGGCAATCACCCGCTGGCCAAACTGGCCCAGGCTTTCGCCCTTGGGCGCCTGGGCCTCTTGCGGGTTGTTCCAAAAGGCTTCAAGCGCGTCCCAGTTGTCCTGCAGTTGTTCGTAGGGCACGCCGTCCCAGTCGCCAAAGTGCATCTCCTGCAGTTGCGGCTCCAGGCACAGCGGCAGCTCGCTTTGCGCGGCAAAAAACTTGGCCATAGCGGCGCAGCGATCCAGCGGTGAGCTGATGACATGGGTAATGGGCTGGTGCTGGTGAATTTGCTCCAGGGCGCCGCGCAGTTCGCGCGCGCCAGCTTCACTCAGGCTGACATTGGTGTGACCGTAAAGTGCGGCTGGGCCAGCCACCTGGCCGTGTCGTAACAGGGTTATTGTGCGTGTCATGCATCCCCCAAATTTTTAAGCTAGCTGTGAGATTTTTTTAATTCCAGTGGCAGGCCTGCGGCGATAAATACCACTCTATCTGCCTGGGCTGCCAGGCGTTGATTTAATCTGCCCGCTTCATCGACAAAGCGGCGACTGATTTCGCCCATGGGGATAATACCCAGGCCCACTTCATTGGCGACAAAAATGATATGGGCTTGGGCCTCGCTACAGCTTTGACTTAGCTCAGCAAACAGCTGATTAAAATCCTGCTGCGGAAAATGATAGAGCTGGTTGTTCAGCCAGAGGGTGAGGCAGTCCACCAGAATGATTTGTGCTTTGCCCGCTTCCTCGCGTAGGGTTGGCGCCAACGCCAGCGGGCATTCGCGCGTCTGCCAATGGCTGGGGCGCTGCTGCTGGTGATGTTCAATGCGCGCGCGCATCTCGTCGTCAAAGGCTGTTGCCGTGGCTATATAGGTGACGGGCAAATCGCTCGCGTGTGCGAGTTGTTCGGCGTAGCGGGATTTGCCGGAGCGGGCGCCGCCCAAAATTAAACTGATCATCCTGTTTTAGTGGCTCCCTTGTTGCCCAGCGATTAGGACGAGATAAACCAGCAGCTCCGCCAGCTGTTGCACTGCGCCCAGGGTATCGCCGGTGTAGCCGCCCAGCTGTTGCTGTAAATAGCGTTTGGCTAAAACTCTAAGCGCGATGCAGGCGGCCAATAAACTTAAGCCAGTAACTGGGGGCAGCACTAAAAAAGCGGGCAGGGCGCAGGCGAGCAGCACCAGCAAATCTGTGCGCGATTGGTTGTTGGCCAGTGGCTTGCTTTTGCTGGCATCGCTGTCGCTGACATAGGCCATATCAAAAATTAAGCTGCCGGAAAGCGCGCGCGACAGGCTGTAGCCGATCAGCAGTGCCCAGGGGATATCGGCGCATTCGCTCAGCAGTAAAAACTTGCCCAGCAGCGCCATGACCAGTGCGCTGGCGCCATAGGTGCCTATGCGGCTGTCTTTCATAATCGCGAGCTTTTTGTCGCGGGTGAAACCACCACCTAAGCCATCGGCGCTGTCGGCCAGGCCATCTTCGTGAAAGGCGCCGGTGAGCATCAAGCTAAACAGCATCGCCAGCCAGAGACTCACCGGCTGCGATAAAAAACTGTTGGCAGCGACAAAAGCCAGCGCCACCAGTGCGCCCAGCAGCCAGCCCACCAAAGTGAAATAGCGGCTGGCGCGATTGAGCCGCTCCGGTGAATAACTCACCCAGGCGGGCATGGGGATGCGACTGAAAAAGCCCAGCGCCAGAAACAATAAATTGAACTGCTGTTTGATAAAACTCAAACGGTGACTCCTGCAGATTCAAAGGTGGCCATATCGTTGTAAAAGCTGATTGCCGCGCGCACCAGTGGCAGCGCCAGGGCGGCGCCTGTGCCTTCGCCCAGACGCAAACCCAGACTGAGCAGTGGCTTGGCTTTTAACTGCTGTAACAGCATTTGATGGGCGGACTCCTGCGATTGATGGGCAAAAATCATATAGTCGCGGGCGTGGGGTTGCAGCTGCACCGCAAGCAGCGCGGCGGCACTGACAATAAAACCGTCGACCAAAATTAATTGGCCTTTGCTGGCGGTGGCGAGCATGGCGCCGCAGATTTGGGCAATCTCAAAACCACCCACCTCGGCGAGAATCTGCACTGGGTCCAGTGGGCCGGAGGCCGCTGCTTTTACTCTGTCCACCGCCTGATTAATCAGCGTTAATTTTTTAGTAAATTGCTCGGCGTTAATGCCTGTGCCCAGGCCAACACACAATTCGACCGGGCTGTCAGTAAGCAGTGCCAATAGCGCCGCAGCGGAGCTGGTATTGCCTATACCCATTTCGCCAAAGGCGAGTAGTTTGGAGCCATTGGCCAGCTCCCGCTCAGCCAGCGCGGCCCCCGCTTGCAGTGCGCTTACTGCCTGGCTCTGGCTCATGGCCGGTTCGCGGGCAAAATTGCGCGTGCCCCTGGCAATGGGCTGGCTGACCAAATTGGCGGGTTGCGGCTCTATGGGGAATTTTATTCCCGCATCGATTACACGAAGAGGCAGGTCGAGGCTGCGGCAAAAGCAGTTAATAGCAGCGCCGCCAGCGAGGACGTTGCGCACCATCTGTTGGGTGACTGCGCTGG
>CBIMZH010000218.1:0-5295 GCA_966248255.1 uncultured Cellvibrio sp. | reverse complement strand
CATCTCCAACAGGCGACTTATAGTGCGCTGAAACTCAAAATCCAGCTTGCCGGTGGAATAAAGCTCCGCCAGAGGTTTTTCCGCAGACACAATAAGCTTTACCTGGCGATCGTAGAATTCATCCACCAGATTAATCAGACGGCGCGCCTGATCATCCTTCGCCCTGCCCAGCGCCGGGATATTGCTGATCAACACCGTGTGATATTCGCAGGCCAGGGAGATATAGTCGTTCTGCGACCTGGGACCATCGCAAATACTGTCAAATTCAAACCAGACTATATCCTCCGCCTCGTAGCGCGCCTGTATCTGGCGCCCCTCAATTTCCAGCTCAACGCCGGCCTGCACCGCTATATTGGCAGGCAGCAAACTATCAAAACTGCGCTTGAGGCTGGCATCTGCCGCCTCGCCCAGGGGCGAGTGATACAGCTCCGCCTGCTCCAGCGCACGCAAGCGGTAGTCGACACCGCCATCCACATTCACCACCAGGGTGTGCTTTTTAAGCAGATCTATCGCCGGGAGAAAACGCGCGCGCTGCAAACCATCCTTATAGAGATCGTCCGGCACCCGGTTAGAGGTAGCCACCAGGGTAACGCCGCGCGCAAACAATTCCTGCATCAGCGAGCCGAGAATCATGGCATCGGTGATATCCGAGACAAAAAACTCATCAAAACAGATAACCCTCGCCTCAGCAGCGATAATGTCCGCCACCTTTTGCAAAGGGTTCTTTTGCCCATCCAGCTTTTTTAACTCGGCATGTACACGGCGCATAAAGCGATGAAAGTGGGAGCGCATCTTGTGCGGAAAAGGCAAGCTCTCGTAAAAGCTGTCCATTAAATAGGTTTTGCCGCGCCCCACCCCACCCCAAAAGTAGAGGCCGCGAATCGGCTCGCGCAGTTTTTCCCCCATCACCCGGCGCACCAAGCCCCCCCAGAGGGTCTCGCGGCGCGCTTCCTGCCAGTCGGCAAGTAGCTGTTCATAGAGTTGCTGCAGATGAGCCACCGCCTGAGCCTGAGCCGGGTCCTGGCGAAAATCGGATCGCGTCAAATCCTGCGCGTAGCGCGCCTGGGGTGATAAAAGAGCAGAAGATTCCATAACCAAAATGTGCTAAATAATGAACTGGCTACCAGGCCAAGTAGAAAGGGCGGCCGCCACTTTACCGACAAGGTACAGCAGACACCAGAATTTCAACAACTTAACCCGGAATTAATTGCTGTTGTAACACCCGGCTTAAATCAGCCTTTAGTTCCGTTAAAAATCCATGAAAAAAGTGCCCTGCTTCCGGGTAGCGCAGCAGCGCCACCTCACCCCGCAGGCCCGCCGCCCAGGAATAAACACCCTCGGCATTCACCCGCTCGTCCCTATCACCCTGAATCACACACAAGGGCGCATTAAATTGCCCCGCGAGATCATAGGGATAGCGCTCGATGGGCGGCGCCACCAGAGTTAACTGGAGCAGCCCAGGCAAACGATAACTGACTTGAGCCGCAATGGATGAACCAAACGAAAAGCCCGCCAACAACAAAGGCGCATCTGGCAACTGCCGCATCAGCCAATCAATAACCGCCTGCAAATCCTCGCGCTCGCCCTGGGCATTATCAAAACTGCCCTCACTCTTACCCACACCACGAAAGTTAAAGCGCAACACATGCACGCCCAGATCCCGGTAGCAGCGCATCAAGGTGGTCACCACCTTGTTATCCATGGTGCCACCATGCAGCGGGTGAGGATGACAAATAATGGCGACGCGATTGGCCAAATTCGCTTCAGCTCTATGCCAAACAGCCTCTATTATTCCCGTCGGACCAGGAATCAACAGCGGCAGCTCCTTTTGATCCAGTAAGTTGAGATAAGTATTCAAGAGTCGAGATCCCAAATTAATTTGCACTCAAGCAGCTGACCTCCAATGAAAAGCGAGAGCCAGGTGCCAAATTATTTACTCATTTTAATGAGAAAATGGACTTATAATAAGCTTGGTGATGGCGGCATAATTTATAGCTCTGCACACCAGGCACACCCGATTTAGGAGATATCTGTGTACTCATTCAGCACCCTAGTTGTAACCGGCTTTTTTTGTTTGCTTATTGGTGGCGCCCTGGGCGCAGCAGCCCTCTATATATTCCGCACCCGTTTTTTAGGCCAGGATATGGAACAGCGCCTGCATCAGGCGGAAAACAATCTCCAGGCTTACCAGCGTGATGTGGCCGAGCACTTTACCCAGACCTCCGGCCTGGTTAACAACCTCACCCAAGCCTATCGCGAAGTTCACGAACACCTGGCCAATGGCGCCCTGCGCCTGGCCACCCCGGCGATCAGCCGACAAATTATCGATTCTGCTAACGCCCATGCCAGCGGCAATACCAAAGCCTATCTGAATGAGCAGCGCATCGAACCGCCACGCGACTGGGCCCCCAAAAGCCCCGGCAGCAAAGGCGCATTAAGTGATGATTTTGATTTGCACGACGATCACCATCACAACCCCGCCACCCCCACAGAATCCGCTGACGATTACGATTTTGATGGCAAGGCCAACCGCTACTAACCAGCAGCAAGCCGCCTAAATATATTTCACCACCCCGCTCTGCGGGGTTTTTATTCAGTACAAAACACTGCGGATCACTGCTTATGAACCTGCAACGCCTGCTGAGCTTTCTGGGCTGGCCAGTCGCCGCCGGGGTCATTATTGCCCTTCTCGCACTGCTATTGTTCCCCCAACTGCGCCAAACCCGCGAACCAAGTCAAATACCCTCCCAAACCGCAGCCAACCTGGGTGTCGGCCCTGTGTCCTATGCCGATGCGGTCGCCCGCGCAGCGCCGGCAGTAGTCAATGTCTACACCGAAAAGCGTGTACTGGAGCGCTACCAAAACTTTCGCAACAACCCTTTTTATCGCCAGCTCTATGACAACTCCAACCTGCCCCTGCGCGAGCGCATGGAGAAAACCCTGGGCTCTGGCGTTATTGTTGATAACTCAGGACTAATCCTGACCAACAACCACGTAATCAACGGCGCCGATAAGATTTTGGTACTGCTCTATGACGGCCGCGCAATCTCGGCCGAACTGGTGGGCACAGACCCGGAAAACGACCTGGCGGTACTGCGCATCAAGCTGGACAAAATTATGAGCATCAAGCTCGGCGATTCGGACAAGGTACGGGTAGGCGATGTGGTGCTGGCCATTGGCAACCCCTTTGGCGTGGGTCAGAGCGTCAGCCAGGGGATTGTCTCGGCAACCGGGCGCTGGAATGTGGGCATCAACGATGACGCGGCCTATGAAAACTTTATTCAGACAGACGCCGCCATCAACCCCGGCAATTCAGGCGGCGCACTAACCGATGCCCTGGGCAATCTGGTGGGAATCAACACCGCCATGCTCGACGAGTCAGGCGCCACATCTGTGGGCATCAGCTTTGCCGTACCCATTAATACCGCTATGGACTCGCTTAAACAGATAGTCGATCACGGCCGCGTAGTACGCGGTTGGCTGGGTATAGTAGGCGGTGAATACTCGCCCAACGGCAGCAATGGCATAGTCATCACTGCCATTTACCGCAATAGCCCCGCCGACTCGGCAGGTATTATGCCCGGCGATGTCATCACCGAAATTAACCACACAGTGATCACCGATGCCCGCCAGTGCAGCCGCCTGGTGGCACGCATTCCCCCCGGGAGCAAGGTGCAAATCACCCTGCAGCGCAATGGCCAAACCCTAAATCTGGAGGCCACAGCAGCGGAGCGCACCAACAGTCAAACGCGCACTTAAGTTTCAATCGACAATAAAAAAGGGCAGCCTAGCTGCCCTTTTTTATTGTCCGCCATTTTTATTAATCGCGAATCCGATACTCGGCAGATCGCGCGTGAGCCTCAAGCGATTCACCGCGCGCCAACACCGAAGCGGTTTTGGAAAGCTCAGACGCCCCCTGGGGAGAACACCAGATAATTGAACTGCGTTTCTGAAAATCGTAAACCCCCAGGGGCGAAGAGAAACGCGCAGTGCCTGAGGTAGGCAGCACGTGGTTGGGACCCGCGCAGTAATCACCCAGGGCCTCAGGGGTATGACGCCCCATAAAAATGGCGCCGGCATGGCGTATTTTAGGCAGCCAGGCTTCCGGCTCAGCCACAGATAACTCCAGGTGCTCAGGCGCTATGCGATTAGCCACCGCAATAGCCTCTTCCATATCGGCAACCTTAATTAAGGCGCCGCGATTTTTAAGGGAAGTTGCTGCAATTTCATTGCGCGCCAGGGTTGGCAAGAGGCGCGCAATGGATGCTTCAACTTTATCCAGATAAGCCGCATCCGGGCAGAGGAGAATGGCTTGCGCCTGCTCATCGTGTTCAGCCTGACTGAACAGATCCATGGCGATCCAGTCGGGGTCGGTCAGACCATCACAGACCACCAGAATCTCCGAGGGGCCGGCGATCATATCAATTGCCACTTGACCAAATACCGCACGCTTAGCCGTAGCCACATAGATATTGCCCGGGCCGACAATTTTGTCCACCCTGGCAATAGATTCTGTGCCATAAGCCAGGGCGGCAACTGCCTGGGCGCCACCAATAGTAATCACTTTATCAACACCGGCGATGGCCGCAGCGGCCAGCACCATAGGGCTGAGCTCGCCATCGGGTGCAGGCACCACCATGGTCAGATGATCCACACCGGCAACCTTGGCCGGAATAGCATTCATTAGTACTGATGAAGGATAGGAAGCCTTGCCACCTGGCACATAGAGACCCACGCGCTCCATGGCCGAAACCTGCTGCCCCAGCACAGTGCCATCGGCCTCTGTGTACTGCCAGGAACTTTGCAGCTGGTGCTGGTGATAGGCGCGGATACGCTCGGCTGCCATTTCCAGCGCCGCGCGCTCCTGAGTGCCAATACTGAGCAGAGCGTCGCGCAGCTGATCGCGAGTGACCAGTAAATCCTGCAGGCTATGGGCCTGGCGACGATCAAAGCGATTGGTGTAGTCAACCACGGCGGCATCACCACGGGTTTTCACCTGCTCGATAATTTCGGCCACCACATTGGCAACGCGATCATCACTGACCGATTCCCAGGCGAGCAACTGCTGTAATGCTTGATTGAAATCCTGGGCGCTGGTATCCAGACGTTTGATAAGTGCTTCAGACATAAGCTTTCCGAACTGATTGATGCTGCCCAGTGTCGGGCGAAACGGCAGAAAACGCCCATTGTCATTGGCAATGGGCGATATAGTTAGGCCTGGGGCTCTACAGCCTTGGCAATTGGATCGATAATCGCCTGAAGTTGTTGATGTTTCATTTTCATTGAAGCTTTGTT
>CBIMZH010000217.1:0-5307 GCA_966248255.1 uncultured Cellvibrio sp. | reverse complement strand
GCCATGATGCGCGCGGCCCAGCAGATGCAGCCTGGCGCCAGCCCTGGCGATGCACTTCTGGCTGGCCTGTTTACCATGATCGCCGCGGTTTTGCTGATTGTGCCTGGGCTCCTCTCGGACCTGCTGGCGCTGCTCTGCTTGATACCCGGTTTGCGCCAGTTGCTGTTGCGGCGCTGGTTAATGAAGATGGCCGCGAGTGGCCGCTTTCAGGTGTTTGGCAGCGCTGGTTTCAGTCGCGACCAGTTTAAAACCGGTGGTTTTGATCAGGGCAATGTCTACGAGCACCAGGGGTCGGCCAAGGTAGATGAGCCAAGCGCTAGTCTCGAATCCCCCAAAAGTGACAAGTAATTGATTTGAATTGGTCAATTAATATTCGAATAGATAAATTTCTTCACTTCCGCTGTTGAAATCCCCGCGTCCAGCCCCAGATAGGCTTCACCCATGATTTTGCCCGGAGTTGCTCTGGCAAATCCGGCAGAGCGGAGCCTTTGAAATTTGGAATCCTTGAAATTCAAAGCCCCGTCTCTATATCGCCAACACGCAGGGGCAGTAAGCCCCGCGCTCGTTAACCTTGTTTGTTAGGAGACATGAGTCCATGAAAATTCGTCCGTTGCATGATCGCGTTGTAGTACGCCGCAAAGAAGAAGAAACCAAAACTGCCGGTGGCATCATCCTGTCAGGTGCAGCCAAAGAGAAGCCCAACCAAGGTGAAGTGGTTGCCGTGGGTAATGGCCGTGTGCTGACCAGCGGTGAGCTGCGTCCACTGGATGTGAAAGTAGGTGACACAGTCGTTTTCGGCAAATACGCCGGTAGCGACACCATCACTATCGATGGCGAAGAACTGGTTATCCTCAACGAATCAGACATCAAAGCCGTTCTGGAATAAGAACCTCTCTCTGCAAAGAGATACCGGCTTTGACTAACCCAGTGGATTGATTCAATCCACCCGAGTAAACGAATTTTTGAAGGTAAGAAAAAATGGCAGCTAAAGAAGTTAAATTTGGTGATAGCGCACGTCAACGCATGCTCGCTGGTGTAAATATCCTGGCCGATGCAGTTAAAGCGACCCTGGGCCCAAAAGGCCGTAACGTAGTACTGGAAAAATCTTTCGGTGCACCCACCATCACTAAAGACGGTGTGTCTGTCGCCAAAGAAATCAGCCTGAAAGACAAGTTTGAAAACATGGGCGCGCAAATGGTGAAAGAGGTTGCCTCTAAAGCCTCTGACGACGCCGGTGACGGTACCACCACCGCAACCGTTCTGGCGCAAGCCATCGTTAACGAAGGCCTCAAGTCTGTTGCTGCGGGCATGAACCCAATGGACCTGAAGCGTGGTATCGACAAGGCCATTGCCGAAGCGGTTAAACACGTTAAATCTATCGCTGTACCCTGCGCCGACAGCAAGTCTATCTCGCAAGTGGGCACCATCTCCGCCAACTCTGATTCCTCTATCGGCAGCCTGATTGCTGAAGCTATGGAAAAAGTGGGCAAAGAAGGTGTTATCACCGTAGAAGAAGGCACCAGCCTGGAAAACGAGCTGGACGTAGTGGAAGGTATGCAGTTCGACCGCGGCTACCTGTCTCCTTACTTCATTAACAACCAGGACAGCATGAGCGTTGAGCACGACAGCCCATTCATCCTGCTGGTTGATAAGAAAATCTCCAACATCCGTGAGCTGCTGCCAGTTCTCGAAGGTGTAGCCAAATCAGGCAAGCCACTGATCATCATCTCTGAAGATCTGGAAGGTGAAGCTCTGGCCACTCTGGTTGTTAACAACATTCGCGGTATCGTGAAAGTGGCTGCCTGTAAGGCGCCAGGTTTCGGCGACCGTCGCAAGGCTATGCTGCAGGACATCGCGGTACTGACTGGCGCTACTGTAATCTCTGAAGAAGTAGGTCTGGATCTGGAATCTGCCACTCTGGAGCACCTGGGTACTGCCAAGCGCGTAACCATGAACAAAGAGAACACTGTGATTGTTGATGGCGCTGGCAAGGCTGACGAAATCAAATCACGCGTACAGCAAATCCGTATTCAAATCGAAGAAACCACGTCTGATTACGACCGCGAAAAACTGCAAGAGCGCGTAGCCAAACTGGCTGGTGGTGTTGCGGTAATTAAAGTGGGCGCTGCCACCGAAGTGGAAATGAAAGAGAAGAAAGCTCGCGTAGAAGACGCCCTGCACGCTACCCGCGCGGCAGTGGAAGAGGGCGTGGTTCCCGGCGGTGGTACTGCCCTGATCCGCGCTGTGGCAGCTATCGCTGACCTGAAAGGTGACAACGAAGATCAAAACGCCGGTGTTGCTATCGCTCGTCGCGCTATGGAAGCACCTCTGCGTCAAATCGTTGCCAACGCTGGTGACGAGCCATCCGTAGTGGCTGACAAAGTGAAACAAGGTACTGGTAACTTTGGTTTCAACGCTGCCAGCGGCGAATACGGCGATATGATCGACATGGGTATCCTCGACCCAGCTAAAGTAACCCGCACTGCACTGCAGGCTGCTGGTTCTATTGCCGGCCTGATGATCACCACTGAAGCCATGGTTGCCGACCTGCCAGAAGACAAGCCAGCTGCGCCAGATATGGGCGGTATGGGTGGCATGGGCGGTATGGGCGGCATGATGTAATAGCCCCCACCGGCATGATTGACGCAATTTTTAGCAAGCGCGCTAATCATCTGCACTCCTGGAGTGCGGCAGCGCGCGCTTGCGGAAATTGCGATATAGTTACGGCCCTCAGTGGGCCGTAACTGTTTTTACAAGAAACTGATTTATATCGGCATTATTATTGCCCCAGCTTTTTCCACTCGCCCAGCCAGCAAAGGCTGGGTAAGATTGGTTGAAAATTAACCGTGAACTAGGAGAAATATCATGGCTTTTGAATTACCTGCTCTGCCATACGCAAAAGACGCTCTGGCTCCCCACATTTCTGCAGAAACTCTGGACTACCACCACGGCAAACACCACAAGGCCTATGTGGACAAGCTGAACACCCTGGTTCCAGGTACCGAGTTTGAAGGCAAAAGCCTGGAAGACGTAATCAAGTCTTCTACTGGTCCAGTGTTCAACAACGCGGCGCAAATTTGGAACCACACCTTCTACTGGAACTGCCTGAGCCCCAATGGCGGCGGCGAGCCAACTGGCGCTGTTGCTGAAGCTATCACCAAGGCTTTCGGTTCTTTCGAGAAATTCAAAGAAGACTTCACCAACTCTGCGATCAACAACTTCGCGTCCAGCTGGACCTGGTTGGTGAAAAAAGCTGACGGCTCTGTTGCTATTGCCAACACCAGCAACGCCGCTACTCCGCTGACCGACAGTTCAGTGACGCCAATCCTGACTATCGACCTGTGGGAACACGCCTACTACATCGATTACCGCAACTCTCGCCCCAACTACATCGGCGCCTTCTGGTCACTGGTGAACTGGGACTTCGTAAACGCTAACTTCGCCAAGTAATTTGCTGCTGCCTATGCAGCAACAAAAAGCGTTTTAACTGCAGCGGGCCTTAGGGCCCGTTGTTGTTTTCTGCAGCTGGATCATTGTGATTGTGACGCCCTTGGCTGCGCGCTTGCCTGCTGGCTTTTGTTGGGCGGCTCTAGGTTTGGATGGCCCGCTGCTATAGAATAGATGCCACTTTTTTCGCTTTACTCCTTTATATTCGGTCATGGAACCTATGGAACGCAGAGAGCCCACGTTTTCCAATTCGTCTTCAACCTTGAATGATGCGGCAGAGTCCGCGCCGCGCCGCACTCAGCCATCCCAGATGGACGATACGCCACCAGCGCGCAATCGCCCTAAACCTGAGATCGCGCCTGTGCGTGTTGCACCTGCGCCGTCCAGCAGTCTGCCGGCGCTGGCTTTGGTGGTTGCACTTATCTCCGCTGCGGGGGCGGGCTTTTTGGGTTGGCAATTGTTTCAGGCACAGGCCCAGTTAAAGCAAGCCGATGGCCGCATTCAAAATCTGGAGCAGCAACTTAACCTTACCTCCAACGAATCTAGCGCCTCGGTGGTGGCTTTGCAGGCCAATTTGAAAAAGTTGGATTCTGATTTGCGCACGTCCATCGCCAATATTGAGTCCAACCGCAAAGCCATAGCGGCGGCCTTGGAGAAGATTAGTGCTGTAGGTCGCGATGCCGCTGTAGGTAAAAAAGAGGCTGGCGATGCCAAAGCTGGCCTGAGTACGCTTAAACAAACAGTTGATGCGAATAAGGCCCTGGCGGATGCCTCGGCGGCCAAAATAGACACCGCAAGCACGGGTATTGCACAGCAGCAACAGGCGGTGCAAAGCCTGAAAGAGTCGCTGGCTAAACTGGAGTTGGAGTTGGTGGATCTGGATAATCTGGCGCGCCGCACCAAGTCAAATGAAGATGCAATCTCCGCAATAGACGACTATCGCCGCACCACCAACCGCGAAATTCTGCAAATTAAACAACAATTGGGTATAGCGCCCAAGCAGTAACAAATAATGCCAGCCGCGTGCTGGCATTGTTATTTTTAATCGGCGGAAAAGCTAGGCATGGCTAACCCCTGAGGTTTTCCGGGGTGTAGAATGCCGCTCGAATTCGATTTGAAGCTTGATTTGAAAAGTAACACCAAGAGAGACGTGATTATGCCTACCCTGATTCGCCAGCAAGATTTGATCGACAGTGTTGCTGATGCACTGCAGTTCATCTCCTATTACCATCCGGTTGACTTCATTCAAGCCATGCACAAAGCCTATGAGCGCGAGCAAAACAAGGCCGCAAAAGATGCTATGGCACAAATTCTGATTAATTCGCGCATGTGCGCCATGGGCCACAGGCCGATTTGCCAGGACACAGGCATAGTCACAGTATTTGTGACCGTGGGTATGGATGTGCAGTGGCAGGGCGATATGAGCCTGACAGATATGGTTAATGAGGGCGTTCGTCGCGCTTATAACAACCCGGATAACGTGCTGCGCGCTTCTATATTGGCTGACCCGGATGGCGCCCGTAAAAACACCGGCGACAACACCCCGGCGATTATCCACTACAACATAGTTCCCGGTAATACCGTGGATGTACACGTAGCGGCCAAAGGTGGCGGCTCTGAGGCTAAAACCAAGTTTGCCATGCTCAACCCATCGGATTCAGTTGTTGATTGGGTGTTGGACATGGTGCCCAAAATGGGCGCAGGCTGGTGCCCGCCAGGCATGTTGGGGATAGGTATTGGTGGCACAGCGGAAAAGGCTATGTTACTCGCCAAAGAAGCACTGCTTGAGCCGGTGGATATCCAGGAGCTGCAGGCGCGCGGCGCCAGCAATCGCGCTGAAGAGCTGCGCATCGAACTGTA
>CBIMZH010000216.1:0-5341 GCA_966248255.1 uncultured Cellvibrio sp. | reverse complement strand
GTTACTTTGCAATGGTGGTTGCCCACCTGGGGGTTGCCGTATCGCTGATTGGGGTTTGCTTTACCAGTCTCTACAGCGATCAGCGCGATTTGCGAATGGAGCTAAACAAGCAGGTCGCCGTTGGTGATTATGAGTTTACGCTAGAGCAGCTAAACAAGGTTCAAGGGCCAAACTATACCGCCGATGAAGCGCTTATACGGGTTACCCGGGAAGGTGAATTTGTTCGCGAAATGAAGCCGCAAAAGCGCAAATACTTTGCCAGTGGCAGGGTGATGACAGAGGTCGCGCTGGACCCGGGCTTATTCCGTGATTTGTATGTCGCTATGGGTGAACCCTTGAATCAAAATGCCTGGGCCATGCGTGTTCACTTTAAGCCCTTTGTTCGCTGGATTTGGCTGGGCGCACTGATGATGGCCCTGGGCGCCCTGCTCGCCGTTGCCGATAAGCGCTACCGCAAGCTGGCTAAAGCCAGGGTTGCCGCCGAAGCGAAAGCGAGTGTGGCGCACCAAGGTGAACAGGTGGCCAATTAAATGAATGCTCAACGTCTGTTGTTATTTATTCCTCTGGCTGTATTTGTTGTCCTGGGTGTACTTTTTTGGCGGGGGCTTTCGCTGGACCCAAATTACATGCCATCGGCACTGCTCAATAAACCTGTCCCTGAGTTTGATTTGCCACTGCTCAAAGCCCAGGAAAACCCTGAGGGTTTGGCGCGGGCCAACCAAAACAATTTAAAAGGCCAGGTAAGTCTGCTCAATGTCTGGGCCACCTGGTGCATTACCTGCCGCGAGGAGCACGAGTTTCTGGTCACCCTTAAACAAGCCGGTGTGCCTATTTTTGGTATTAACTATAAAGACCAGGATGCAGACGCCGAAGCCTGGCTGGCCAGGTTGCACAACCCTTATGTGTTTAGTGTGGTGGATAGCGAAGGCCATCTGGGCCTGGACTTGGGGGTTTACGGCGCGCCAGAGACTTATGTGGTGGATAAGCAAGGCATTATTCGCTACAAGCATATAGGCGATGTTAACAAGCAGGTGTGGGAAAGCACGCTTAAGCCGATCATGGAAAAATTACAGCAGGAAGCAAACTAATCTTTCACGGGTTTGATCCTGATCAATTTGGTAGTTCCCCGCAGGCATAAACTGAAAGTGTCTGGAACGAGTGGAGAGCTACCATGTACGTAGATGAAATTGTAATTTTAAGCCTGGTGATTGTCGTGCTGACTTGCGTAATGCTGGGATATGTAGGCGTATTTGCTTACAAGCATATCAAAGATGATATCGCTAAAGCCGATGGACAAGCCAAATTGGCCGGCCAGCTGAAGTAACAAGCTTGTCCCTGGTTGAATTCAAATAAAAAAGCAAGGCTTGTTGGCCTTGCTTTTTTTTGCGTTGGATTTGAGCTGGCGTCAGTCGAGTAGGGTGCAGCGATTGCGTCCGGACTCTTTGGATTTATAGAGCGCCTGATCGGCTTTTTCAATCCAGTTGCGGTGATCGTGCATGTGTTCGTTAAGTTCAGCAATACCAAGGCTTATGGTGAATTTAATTTCATGGCCTTGAAGGAAAATGCTTTGCTGTTCGATGCTCTCTCTTAGCCGCTCGGCAATTACGCAGGCACCATCGCCATTGGTATTGGTAATCACTATACCGAACTCTTCACCGCCATAGCGGCCGGCAATATCCAGCTCGCGTATTTCCTCACGAATAACTCTGCTGACACAGCGAATGGCTTCATCACCCAGAGGGTGGCCATAGGTGTCGTTAATTTTTTTAAAGTGATCTATATCCAGCATTATAAGGCTTGAAGGATTTTCATAGCGATCAAAACGCTTGAATTCCTGAATGAGGCGCAGCTCCCAATAACCGCGATTAAATAAACCGGTAAGTTGGTCTGTGCGGCTCAGGCCCTGTAGCTGGCGATTGGCCTGTTGCAGAGCCATTTTATTCACCGCTGTATCGGTCACGTCATAGAGAATGATGCAGATATGATCGACCTCACCCCGGGTGTTGATCAGCGGAATAATTGTACTGTTTTGGTACATGAATTCTGCCGTGCCGGTAATGGGGCGATAATGGGGAAAGCGGAATAAATAAGGGCGCTGCTCCCAGGTGGTAAAGGTTGCGCTGTGCAGCACGAATACCGTTTGGGCTTTGTGGCGAAACCAGGTTTCGGGCAGCTCCGGGAACACGGCGAATATATTTTGCCCCAGTACATGCTCTGGCTTTTTACCGCTGTGGTTTTGCATGAAATTGTTCCAGACTTCAATTTCATATTGTGCATTCAGTACCACCAGCCCCACATCAATATTCTGCAGGATGTCCAGGTGCCAGTGAACATCGTCAATTGTGCTTGAAAGTTGTTGGTCTTTCGCCATCGTCAATTAGGGTTAATCCAGCAGGTAATTGAGTTTTTCCACCAGACCTGAAATCGAGTGCTCAGCAATCACCAAGAGCAGATCGCAATTAATCTGATGATTTTCTATGGCGTAGTTAATTTCAATAACCAGCGCCTGTTTCCACTTCATGTTGTTACTTTCAAGTAAATCGGTAATGTTGCAGTGGTGGCCAAGGAGCATTGGCGGACCAAAGCTGAAGTTGATATCCAGCTGCTCGGCCATTCCCTTGAGGCAGGCGCCGTTCAGAACATTGGCGGTATCCATTAACAGTTCATTTTGCGCCTGGGCATCGGGAACCCGGTCGTATTTGAGCAGTTTGGCCAAATCCTTAAAGTCTGTGCCATGAAAAATCAGCATGGCTTCGCCAGCAATTCCCCCGCCGATAAAGCCCTGACATACGCCGTGAACCAGGTCATTGGGCGTGCCGCGGTTTATTGAATGCAGCGCCATGGCAATATCAGTTGGGTTTAGTACACTCACGTGCGGAATCGAGAGCACCACAAATACATTCAGTAACCTGGCCAGGCGATCACCTGCTTGGCCCATGGCTACATTGGTGATTTCCTGGAGGCAGTCGCGCTGGTCTTCGGTTAATAGATAATCGTGCATGGCGCCTGGGGGTTTTAAGAATCTTTTGATTTAATTCAAGCTTAGCATCTATATAAATAAGTGTCGGGAAACTTATTTGTGGCACGCAAATCATTTTAATATGATGCATTTGAGTGCACACCTGGTCGATATAGAAACCAGAATGATTCAAATAAAATCATCTAACTTATTAATAATTAACGCTTTTAGGTTAAAAGCCGGCCACGTATAGTGGCTGATTAGCAGTTTTAATGCAGTTTTTGTGCAAAAAATAATCACCACTAAGGCTATAGCTTGGTTGAGCATCAAATTCCTCGCGGATGGCGTATAAATTGCTGTCTTATGGGGCGGTTTAGCAGGCAGATAAGAAGGTCAGTTTATGAAGTTGGTGCAGCCCCTGCTGTGGGTATTTGTTGCTTTATTGATCACCGCTTGTGGTGACAATAAAAAGATGGTTGATGTTGGCAATGAGAAGCAAATTCTCTATATCGGCAATGGCGATGAGATTGCGGACGTTGACCCCCATTTGATTACCGGTATGCCCGAGTACCATGTGTTAACCGCTCTCTATGAAGGCTTGGTATCCAAAGATCCCAAGACTATGGCCTCTATTCCCGGCGTTGCTGAGTCCTGGGAGGTTTCTGAGGATGGCTTGAACTATGTCTTCAAAATTCGCGCAAATGCCAAGTGGTCAAACGGCGATGATTTAGTGGCCCAGGATTTTGTCGATTCCTGGCACAGGGCGCTTATGCCGGCACTGGGAAACCAGTATGCAGCATCTTTATTCGTGGTTAAAAACGCTGAAGCCTTTTTTAACGGCGAGATGGATTTTGATCAGGTGGGGGTCAAGGCCCTGGACAGCAAGCATCTGCAGGTTCAGTTAGCGGCGCCAACACCTTATTTTTTACAGTTGCTGGATCATCACAGTACCTATCCGGTCCATATTCGCACTATAGAAAAATTTGGTGCTTTGGATGAGCGGGGTTCGCCCTGGACCCGCCCGGAAAACTTTGTTAGCAATGGCCCCTTCAAGTTAAAAGAATGGACGCCTAATAAATATCTCTCGGTGGAAAAAAGTGATACCTATTGGGACAAAGACCATGTGTATCTCAACGAGGTGCGCTTTTACCCCATCCCCAAATCAACTGTCGAAGAGCGTATGTTCCGCGCTGGTCAGTTGCACATTACCTATTATTTGCCGCGGGACAAGCTAGGTTACTATCAAACCCAGTTTCCCCAGGCGCTGCGCTCCTTCCCCAATTACGCTACTTACTTTTATCGCTTTAACACCACAATTGCCCCGTTAAAAGATCTGCGCGTGCGTAAGGCTCTGGCCTATAGCGTAGATCGCAAGGCAATTGTTGAGCAGGTGACGAAATTTGGTCAGCAGCCCGCCTATGCGCTGACGCCGCCGGATGACTACGGCTATAAGCCCCGCGCCACTATGCCTTACGATCCGGCGCTGGCGCGCAAGCTGCTCGCAGACGCTGGCTTTCCAGATGGAAAAGGCTTCCCCAAACTCAAGCTGATGTTCAATACCAACGAGGAGCACAAAAATGTTGCCTTGGCTATTCAGCGTATGTGGAAAAAAGAACTGGGCATAGATATAAGTTTGGAAAACGCCGAGTGGAAAGTGTTCCTCGATCGCGAGCGGCAAATGGATTACCAAATTGACCGCGCCTCCTGGGTAGGGGATTACCTGGATCCCAATACCTTTCTGGAATTATTTACTACCGGCAATGGCAATAATAAAACCGGATTCTCCAACCCTGAATACGATGCGCTTTTGCGCGCGGCGGCCGAAGAGCCGGACCAGCCCAAACGTATGGAGCTGTTTCAGCGCGCGGATGAAATCCTGGTGGAGCAAATTCCAATTTTGCCGCTTTACACCTATCAGTGGAACCGCTTGGTGTCGCCCTATGTTCACGGTTGGTTTGTTAATCCAATGGAATATTTTAGCTACAAGAATGTCTGGTTAAGCAGTGATACTTCGCCGGATGCACCCATTCCCGCGGTTCAACACTAATTAGGTTTGCTGTGCGATAAAATTTTATCCAACCAGTTTAAGTGCAGGATTTTATGATCAGTTTTATTTTTAAACGGTTACTTCAGGCGATACCGGTTTTATTGGTGGTATCCCTGGCAACCTTTGTGATGATTCGTTCCGCGCCGGGCGGCCCCTTTGATTCGGATCGCAATGTGCCGCTGGAAATTGTTAAAAAGCTGAATGAGCGCTATCACCTGGATGACCCTCTGTGGCGGCAATACCTGGACTATATGGGCAATTTGTTGCAAGGCGATTTTGGCCCCTCGTTCAAGTACCCAAGCCACACGGTAAATGATTTGATTGCGGCAGGGTTT
>CBIMZH010000215.1:0-5344 GCA_966248255.1 uncultured Cellvibrio sp. | reverse complement strand
AGGCCAAACCGTTCACGGTCCCAGTCAATCGACTTCTTCAAGCTTTGCATGGCACCAATCGCCATTTCATCGTTCATCGAGAAAATCGCAGTGGGGCGGTTTTTCATATTGCAGAATTGGAATGCCGCGTTCAGGCCTGACCACATAGTGAAGTCACCTTCGGCAATCAGGTCTTTTTCAAAGGGGATGCCCGCTTCTTCCAGTGCTTCTTTGTAGCCCTGCAGGCGATCTATGGCGTGCGGGTTGTCCTTGAGGCCAGAGATAACCCCTATGCGTCTATGGCCCAGGGAGATGAGGTAATTGACCATGCTTTTGGCGGCGCCGCGGTTGTCGATACGGATCGAGGGGCCGGAGGTGTATTCGCAGCCACAGGCGTTTACGCAGGGTACATCGGCGGGGATATTGTTCTGGCTTTTTTCCGAGCTGGGGCGCAGCTGGACTATGCCGTCCGCCAGGCGGGTTTCCACGCGGCGGATGTATTCGATTTCACGTTCCGGGGTGCCGCGGGTGTCGCCGAGCAGTACCGCATAGCCTTTTTGATGGGCGCGATCTTCCAGGGCGCGGATAAACAGCGAGTAAAAGGGGTTGGCAATATCCGGCACCAGCACCACCACCGCATAGGCGCGCGCCGAGCGAAAGTTGCGCGCCAGCATATTGGGCCTGTAGCTCACTTCTGCGATGGCCTTGTGCACTTTCTCCAGGCTTTCCGGGGAAACCTTCTCGGGATTGCTCAGGGCGCGGGACACTGTGGCAACAGAAACGCCCGCCAAACGGGCCACATCGCGGATATTGGACATAATCAAACCAGGGTAAAGAGATGTCTGACGCGCCATAGTTGGCGGCGCCGGAAGTTTTTATTTGGAACGAAAATTTACTACAGGGAATGTAAAGAGACTAGAAAAAAAATATGTAATCGGTTACATTAGCTTTTCAGATGTTACTTATGGTCAAATTGTCTTTTTGTGCTTGGCCCGACCCTGGGTCAGGCGCCGATAACAAAATAATAAGCGGATGTAATCATGACTCTACCCCTGCTCGATATTGCGATAATCCTCGCTTATATAGCTGCCACCCTGCTGGTGGGTTTTTGGATTTCCAGTCGCGCCTCCCGCGATATCAAAAGTTATTTTCTCGGGGGTAACAAACTCAGCTGGTGGCAGCTGGGTCTGTCCAATGCCTCGGGCATGTTCGATATTTCCGGCACCATGTGGATGGTTTATCTGCTGTTTGTGTATGGCGTTAGCAGTGTCTATATCCCCTGGCTCTGGCCGGTGTTCAACCAGATATTCATGATGGTGTTTTTGTCGGCCTGGCTGCGTCGCTCGGGCGTGATGACCGGCGCCGAGTGGATCACCTTTCGCTTTGGTGAGGGCAGGGGCGCGCGCCTGTCGCACATGATTGTGGTGCTCTTTGCGCTGGTCAATGTGATTGGTTTTATCGCTTACGGTTTTATCGGTATCGGCAAATTTGCCTCGGTATTTTTACCCTGGCAGCTGTCTGCCGATGCGCACATGAACGATGTCTATTACGGCTTGATCATCACTGCCATTACCACCGTCTATGTGGTCAAGGGCGGCATGTTCTCGGTGGTGTTTACCGAAGTGCTGCAGTTTTTCATTATGACCATCGCCTGTGTGGCGGTGGGTGTGATTGCCATGCAGCGGGTTGCGCCGGAAACCCTGGCAACCCTGGTGCCCGCCGGTTGGGATCAGTTGTGGCTGGGTGGCAGTCTGGATCTCGACTGGTCGGAAAAGCTGGCCGCCGCCAATGCCAAGATTGCTGCCGACGATTACTCGCCTTTTGCCATTTTATTTATGTTGATGCTGTTCAAAGGCGTGCTGCAGAGCATGGCCGGTCCCCAACCCACCTATGATATGCAGCGCGTGCTCTCCGCCAAGTCACCGGTGGAGGCGGCAAAAATGAGTGGCTTTGTCAGCCTGGTGTTGCTCTTCCCGCGCTATATGTTGATTGCCGGTTTAACGGTGCTGGCGCTGGCGTTTTACATGACCGACCTCAGAGCCATGGGCGATGCACTGGATTTTGAACAGATTCTGCCGATGGTGCTGGCGGGAAAACTTATTCCCTCCGGCTTGCTGGGGTTGCTTATTGCCGGCTTACTGGCCGCCTTTATGTCCACCTTTGCCGCTACCGTAAACGCAGCGCCCGCCTATGTGATTAACGATATTTACAAGCGTTACTTCAACCCCAATGCCGAAGCTAAAACCTATGTGAAGCTGAGCTATCTGGTGTCTGTGTTGTTTGTTATTTTTGGGGTGTTTATCGGCTTTTTTATTCCCGGCCTAAATCAAATTATCGGCTGGATTGTCAGCGCCCTGTACGGCGGTTACACCGCATCCAATTTGCTTAAATGGTACTGGTGGCGCTTTAACGGCTACGGTTATTTCTGGGGCATGATTACCGGCTTTGGTATTGCCTTCCCGCTGATATTTACCGATATGTCACCCATTTATGCCTTCCCCTATATGTTTGTTGCCTGTGCTGCCGCCTGCGTGCTGGGTTCATTGCTGACCGCGCCAGACGATATGGACGTGCTCAAAAAATTCTACTTGCGCGTGCGCCCCTGGGGCTTTTGGCAACCTGTGTTGTCCGAGTTGCAAAAAGATTACCCGGAGCTGCAGCCCAACCGTGCCTTCAAACGCGACAGCATCAATGTGGTGGTGGGTATTGTTTGGCAAACCTCGCTGATGGCCGCACCTATCTTCCTGGTCATTAAACACTGGCCAGAATTCGCCATCGCCATGGCTGTGGTTCTGCTGACCAGTGCTCACCTCTGGTTTAACTGGTACAAAAAATTGGAAGACTATCCGGCGGACACGCCCAGTGCCGCCTTGGTTGGCAGCAGTGATCAAACACTGCTGAAAAACTCATAAAAATTCGGGCAGCGGGATCTGCCCTTGCGCGCCTATTTTTTTATCTGAAATGTAATCGATTACCGCTGCTAAGCGCATATCGCAAAATTTAATCCGATTGGCTGGAGTAACCTAGATGAGTCAATTTAAACAGCAAGTGCAGCAATTGCTGCAAAACCACGAAGCTTTAATCAGCAAAAAAAATAGCCCGAGAGAATTGGGCAATGGTGTGTACACCTGCTATCAAAATCCGATTCTTACTGCGGAGCACGCGCCTATTTTCTGGCGCTACGATCTCAACCAAAACACCAACCCGCATTTGATGGAGCGCCAGGGTGTTAACGCTGCGTTTAACTCGGGCGCTATCTACTGGCAGGGCAAATATATTCTCGCCGTGCGCGTTGAAGGTGTGGATCGCAAATCCTTTTTCGCCATAGCCGAAAGCCCCAATGGTATCGACAACTTCCGCTTTTGGGATTACCCCGTCACTCTGCCCGAGACAGAGCGCCCTGATACCAATGTGTACGATATGCGTTTGACGGCGCACGAAGATGGCTGGGTTTACGGTTTGTTTTGCACCGAGCGCAAAGATGAAGAGCGCCCCAACGATACATCTGCGGCAGAGGCCCAGTGCGGTATAGCGCGCACCAAAGATTTAATTACCTGGGAGCGTCTGCCCGATCTGATCACCTACTCAGGTCAACAGCGCAATGTGGTGTTGCATCCGGAATTTGTTGACGGCAAGTACGCGCTCTACACGCGCCCACAGGATGGCTTTATCAGTGTTGGCGCCGGTGGTGGTATAGGTTGGGGGCTGACCGAGACTATGACCAACGCCGAAGTTAAAGCGGAAGTCATTGTCGACCCCAAGATTTATCACACCATCAAAGAAGTTAAAAACGGCCAGGGCCCAGCGCCCATTAAAACGGCCGAAGGCTGGCTGCACTTGGCTCACGGCGTGCGCAATACCGCCGCAGGCCTGCGCTATGTGCTTTATATGTTCATGACCGAACTTGAGCGCCCCTGGGTAATCACCCATCGCCCCGCTGGTCACTTTATTGCGCCCCAGGGCGAAGAGCGTGTTGGCGATGTGAGCAACGTAGCCTTCTCCAATGGCTGGATAGTTAACGACAAAAACGAAGTTTACGTTTACTACGCGTCCTCCGACACGCGCATGCACGTAGCTACCACCACCGTGGAAAAACTGATCGACTACTGCAAAAACACCCCCGAAGATGGCCTGCGCTCGGCTGCCTCTGTGCAAACGCGCAACAAACTCATCAGCGCCAACCTGGAAATTCTCAAGGGCTTGGTGTAAGCATGGCGCTAGCGACTATGTCCGGTAATTACTCAGCTATGGCGCGCGCTATGCGCGCCCAGCTGGTGGCCATCGCCGATTGGTGGTGCAACTATGCACAGGATCACGAGCAGGGCGGTTTTTACGGTGAAGTGGATGCCCACAACCAGCCGGTAAAAAACGCCAGCAAAGGCGTAATTCTCAATGCGCGTATTCTCTGGTTTTTTAGCGAGGCGGCGCGCGCCACTGGCGATAAGCGCTATGCCGATTGCGCCCAGCGCGCGTTTGATTATTTGCTGCAAAAATTTCACGACCCTGAGCAGGGTGGGTTTTACTGGGAGCTGGATGCCAGCGGTCAGCTGCTCAATAGCAAAAAACAAATCTACGCCCAGGGTTTTGTTATCTACGCCCTGAGTGCCTATTTTCAGTTGAGCGAAAACCCCGTCGCGCGCGATCAGGCGCTGGCCTGTTTTGCGCTTATAGAGCAATACGGTGTCGACCGCCAGCAGCAGGGTTATCTGGAGGCGTTTACCCGCGAGTGGGGCGCTATTGCCGACCTGCGTCTGAGTGAAAAAGATTTGAATTATCCCAAATCGCAAAACACTCACCTGCATGTGCTCGAGGCCTATACCTCGCTTTATCAAATCTGCCCCAGTGCCGAAGTAAAAGCAGCGCTGCGCTATAACATAGAAATGTTCGACAAATACATGATCAATCGCGGCAACTATCACCTGCGTATGTTTATGGATTTGAGTTGGCAGGACTTTTCCCCCGGCCTCACCTATGGTCACGATATTGAAGCCGCCTGGCTGATTGGCCGTGCACTGGAGGTGTTGGGCGATGCTGAATACCACGTGCAACTGACGCCGGATTTGGTCAAGGTTGCCTACAGCATTTTGAACGAAGCCATAGGTCCGCAAGGGCAGGTGCTGGACGCCTATGATTTTGCCAGCAAAACCATATCGCCGGATAATGTCTGGTGGGTGCAGGCAGAAGCGCTGGTGGGTTTTTTGTACGCCTATCATGAAACTGGCGATCAGCGATTCCTGCAGGCTACGGAAAAAGTTTGGGCGTTTATTCAAGCCTATCAACTGGATCGCCAGGGGGGCGAGTGGCTGTGGTTATCCAGTCTGGACAGCTCCACCAGTCAGCCGAGCTACAAAGCCGGCTTTTGGAA
>CBIMZH010000214.1:0-5345 GCA_966248255.1 uncultured Cellvibrio sp. | reverse complement strand
TTGTTATGAACCTGGATCAGGACATAGTCACCGTCAGGCCGCAAGGCACTATAGATACTCTGCAAAAATTGCCTAATTATCTCGGCATTTCCGAAGACACCGCCGGCGCCAAGGGCATCTCCATGAATATGGTAATTATCCCGCCCGCCGCGCGTGCCAAACCCCACTACCACGAGGGTTTTGAAACGGCGATTTATTTGCTTAAAGGCAAGGTGGAAACTTTTTACGGCGATCAGCTGCAAAAGTCTGTGATCAATGTTGCCGGTGATTTTATTTTTATTCCCGAGGGTGTGCCCCATCAGCCAGTAAATCTGAGCGACAGCGAAGAGGCTATCGCCATAGTCGCGCGCAATGATGCTAATGAACAGGAGAGCGTGCGCCCCTACCAACTCAGTGTCTAAGCAAAAAAAAGGGAGCCAAGGCTCCCGTTTTTTTTGCCAGGCGTTACTTAATCTTTAAACACCAGGCTGACGCTGACAGGCACAGATGTGGCTATGGCGGGCAGCGCAGCGACCTCTTTGAGGTGGTCAATACCTGCAACCAAATCAAAGTCAGCGGCGTTAACTATCAGTGGTGACTGGCTAGTCACCAGCACTTTTTTAGCGGCAAGTTTTACCACCTGCAGGTTGGCGGCATAGGCTTTTTGCTTACCGTGCAGATCGATATTCACCTCGGTATTCAAGGCCATTAGCTCGCCGACTTTGAGCGCTGCCAGCTTGGCCATATCAACGTTCACATCCACCTTGGCCTGTGGGAACTGCTCGGTTTTAAACAGAATTTTTTGCATGCGTTCGTTGCGGATAGGAATACCCGTCTCAACGCTGTTGAGGTCAATCAGCAGCCGAGCGTGACCCGTTTTATCGATGCTGCCAGACAAAGTGGTAAAGCTGTGATTTTCGCCAATCGCATCTTTTTTAACCGAAAAAAAGTGCAAGCTGGATGATGCAGGGTCTAGCGTCCAGGCATTGGCTGCAACTGAGCTGCAAGCCAATACCAGTGGGGCCAATAGTTTAGCAATGGTCAGGGATTTCATGATTTACCTCCTCGGTGCTCCTTGAACAGCGAATAATAGGCCGTTTTCGGCCTTAAACCAAATGGGGGATGCGCGCCGCTGCCGATTAGGGCTATAAAGCGCTACAAGCTAGATTGAGTGCAAACCCGGCCAAGAGTTCGGCCTGAGTTCAAATTGCGCGTTAAAATAGTCCATCCGAGCGCAAGACGGGATTTAAACGAGTTAATAAGCTGGAGTTTGTATGGCAGTGCGAAATTTTTTGTTGGTTATTTACTGTGGTTTACTCTGCCTCGGCTGCGGCCCCAAGCAGGAGACTGCGGCTATTACCGGCGAAGCCTACTTTCGCGAGCGTATGGCTGTACCTGAAGGCAGCCAGCTAGAGATCTTTTTAGAAGATGTCAGCCTCGCCGATGCCCCAGCCAAACTGCTGGGCAATACCCTTATCCCTAATGCCGGCCAGCCGCCCTATCACTTTGAAGTGCGCTATCAACCCAGTGAGATAATGCCCGGCCACACCTTTAACCTGCGCGCTCGCCTCACCCTGGGTGAGCAATTGCTGTTTACCACAGTGCAAGCCTATCCGGTACTCAGCCCCGCCCAGGGCAATAATCGCCTGCTGCTGGTGCGCGCCAAGCACAGCCCAGACAAATATCCGAGCCAAATCCCGGAGCTGGCAGGCAGCCGCTGGCAGCTGAGCCAACTTAATGGCCGTGAAGTTGACCAAAATAAACAGACTGCTCGCCTGGAGTTTGCCCCGGGCAATCGAGTCGGCGGCAACGACGGCTGCAATCGCATGACCGGCCAGTATATGCAGGCTGGGGACAACCTCAGCTTTTCACAATTGGCCTCCACGCGCATGGCCTGTTTGAACAACACCCAGCAAGCTATTGAGTTCAGTAATCTGCTCAGTCAGGTATCTCGCTTTCAAATACAGGATAAGCAACTGAGTTTGCTAGACAGTGAAAGTAAATTGCTAATGACCTTGCACCTTATTCCAACCTCTGAATAGCCGCTGCCCAAGTCCGTGTTCTCAGGCGCAAGATAGACAATATTCGCGCGTGATTTTTGAGGGCAAAGCCAAAGACTGGCAAGAGCAAAGCCAAGGAAAGGAAAGCATCTAACAGGGATGAAATGGAGCCGCCGCGGTTAATCCACCAAAGCGGCCCGGACAATTATTTAAACATGCAGTTTTTAGCAAACTCTTTGGCTTCGTTTGCGGATATATCCCCTGCCGCTTTTTCTTTGATCGCTGCACACCACTCAGGGCTACCCACTTTAGGCGAGCAGGCCGTTAGTGCTTGCACAGCCAAGAGCGCACAAACAAGCAGTGCCGATTTTTTAAGCCCATTTACAATCGTCTTTTGCATAAGTTAATCCCCATTTTTTCACCCGGGGTCAGCCGGATATTTTTGATAACAGGCGCCAATAGTAACAGAGATGCCGTCCGGCGCATGGGCAATAGCCAGCAATTTCAGCGCAAAAAAAACGGAGCCATATGGCCCCGTTTTCACTAAACACCAATGTTTAGGGCAATGTGTTCAAATGGTTTTTAACCGGTACCGAGAAGTTGCGACCATCGTGCACATCCCAGTTGATTGACCAGGTCATCACCCCGCGGAACGTTGGATAGGCCTGATTGGGCTGGATGCTGCCGCAGTTGGTTTTCAGCGCAATACAGTCAACCGCCTTGTTGATATCGGCAATGGTCGCCTGACCAGAACCGGCGGAGGATGCGCCAGAGGGCAAGCCCAGGGCTACTTGATCCGGGCGCAGGCCAACAAAGTTGGTGTTATTGCCCAGCGGGAAGCCCTCAATCAGCATTTTGATAGAGGCAACCATCATATCCACAGTGCCCGCTTGCAGCGCTGAGCTGGAGTAAGGCGTAGCCAAGCCACCGTTGTTGTACAGCTGCACATGGAGCAGGTCCAATTCATCGCGCACACCGTCAATCAATGGCAGGTAAGCGCCCCAGATACCGCTATAGGCAATATAACCGCCCTGCACATAGGGGTGCTCTGGCGCCATAGACAGGTAGAAGTTGGGGTAAGCCGCATTCAATTGTTTAAGTGCACTGGTCAGGTTGGCGATCACTGGCGCGCCGTGCATAACCCCGGCACCGGACTCCAGGTCTATATCCAGGCCATCAAAGCCGTACTCGTTGATGATGGCTTTGGCACTGTTCACAAAATTGGTGACGTTGGCGCTGCTGCCCAGGCTGACTGTGCCGTTTTGACCGCCGAGCGAGAGCACCACAATTTTGCCCTGGGCCCGCTTGGCCGCCACATCGGCAATAAAGTCGGCCTTATTCAGCGCCGGGTCCAGGTTAAAGGCCAGGTTGCCATTGCCTGCGTCATCGGCGAACGCAATCACAATCACATCCCAGGTGGCATCAACATTGGCCAAGCGAATCAGGCCAGAGCCATTGTCAAAGTTGTGCCAGTAACCCACCAGCGCATGTTTGGGCAGAGAGGCGGCATCACCTGGGTTGCCCGAGCCACCAGCGGAAGAGCTGGATGAGGCAACACTGGATGAAGAGGAAACTACCGACGAGCTGGAGCTGCTAACTACCGAGCTGGAGGATGAACTGGAAACCACACTGGATGAAGCGCTTGACGCGCCGCAGGATTTCACCAGGCTCCAGGCCATTTCCCAGTAGCTGCCCACACCCGGCTCATAGGCCCAGGTAGCGGTAGAAGCGCACCAGCCGGCAACCGCACACTGATACTCATTGCCAACATTAGTTACCGTCTGGCCCACCGCATAGGCAGTGCCTGCCGCAAAGGCCGGCGAGCTGCAATTACCGCCAGTTACCGAGCTGGACGACGAAACAAGGGAACTGGAGGAAGAAACCACAGACGAGCTGGACGCCACGCTGGAGCTGCTCACCGAGGAAACAGAACTTGAAGAGTAAACCGAAGACGAACTGGATGAACCATTGGCGCAGCTGCCCAGCAGTGTCCACTCCTGCCACTGACCGGAATAGGCCGCAGGGCTGTGGCCCTGGGACCACCAATTCGCCTTGTAGGCCAGGCCGGACTCCTGCACCTGAGTGCTGCCGGGATAGGCGGCAGTCGAGTTCCACACGGCCAAACTGGAGCAGTCCACCGCCAGCGCCTGAGTGGCCCAAAGGCTTGCGCCCAACGCCAGAGTTGCTATCGAAGCTTTCATAAAACCCCCAAAATTGTGTTGTGCAAAGTGCTCGCCTCTGTAAAAAAGAAGCAATTAAAAACAACGTAAATTGGCGCAGGCAGAGACACGCAGCGATAAGCCTGCGCGTGCAAATACCCGGCGTTTTTACAGCGATTGTTAGTGAAGCGGCGACAGCCTTGACGCCAATTCAGCACCTTGCAGGCTCCCTTATTTACCCTTAACAAAAGAGATGGGAGTTAATTATCAACACAATGGGTTATGCCTAAACTTCTCAGCCAGACCTATTGCGCAGCGGGCAAGCCCTGTGGGCTACACCTCGTTTTTATATAAAGACAACGTTGTCAGTTTTATCACGCAGCGCAGCGAATAGCAACGCGCAATAATCAAACTGCCAACCGCGGCAACAAAACTGGGGAGATTGGAAACGCTTAAATAAAAAAACCGCCACTTGGGCGGTTTTTTTATTAGCGCAAATACCTGGTGCTTTAACGCGATTGACGCTGACGTACAGCTTCAAACAGGCACACACCTGTAGCCACAGATACGTTCAGGCTGCTCACGCTGCCAGCCATGGGAATGTTCATCAGCTGATCGCAGTTTTCCATGGTCAGGCGACGCAGGCCCTCACCTTCGGCGCCCATCAAAATGGCGATAGGGCCAGTCAACTTGGTTTGGTAGAGCGATTGCTCAGCCGCACCCGCGGCACCGTACAGCCAGATGCCCTTCTCTTTGAGTTTTTGCAGGCTGCGCGCCAGATTGGTCACAGTCACAAAAGGCAGCACCTCGGCGGCGCCACAGGCAATTTTGCGCGCAACTGGCGTAAGGCCTGCAGACTTGTCCTTGGGCGCAATTACCGCGTGTACACCGGCCGCTTCCGCCGAGCGCAGACAGGCGCCCAGGTTGTGCGGGTCGGTTACGCCATCCAGCACCAACAGGAAGGGTGGCTCGTCCAAACGCTCGAGCAGGCCAAACAAAAAGGCCTCGTCGTAGATTTCGCCTGGCGCACAGCGCGCCACTACGCCCTGGTGATTTTCCTCACGCACCAGCTCATCCAGCTTGTTGCGCGGCAATTGCACACAGCTGATGTTGTTCACCTCGGCCGCGTGCATAATTTTTTGCAGACGCTGATCATTGCGCCCCTGCAGCAGATGCAGGCGCAGAACCGCAATGTTGGCATCGAAGT
>CBIMZH010000213.1:0-5366 GCA_966248255.1 uncultured Cellvibrio sp. | reverse complement strand
ATCCATAGTCATGTCGTGATCCATGGCAGACATATTGTGAGCGCTGTGATCCATAGCGCCCATGTCCATCTGCTCTTGCGGCATATTGTCTGCTTTCATTGCTTGGTGATTCATATGCGCGTGATCCATCTGGCTCATATCCATGTCACCCATTTCCATCCCTTCCGCTTTCATCCCATTCATATCATGGGCCTGCTGCTTGCTCTGCTTGTGATCCATTTGCGAATGGTCCATCTCATCCATATCCATTCCCATATCTGAGTGATCCAGCAAGGGCACTGGGTCCATCTCAGGAACTTCAGCCACCAGGTCCGGGTCGCATGTCAGTGTGCCGCGGGCAAAGCCTGTGCGATCTATGCTCTGGGCAAATAGGGTGTAGGCCTTGTTGGGCTCCGGCTCGACTATAACGTCATAGGTTTCTGCGGTACCCATACGAAATTCATCAATTTCTATCGGTTGCACGTACTGGCCATCGGCGGCAACAAGGGTCATCTTTAACCCGGGAATTCGCACATCAAAGATGGTCATAGCGCCGGCATTAATAAATCTAAGCCGAATTTTTTCACCTGGCTTATGTAGCCCAAGCCACCCCTTGTATGGCGTAGCGCCATTCATTAGATAGGTGTAGGCATGGCCATTTACATCGGAAATATCCGAGTCGCTCATGCGCATTTGGTTCCACATGGCGCGATCGTTCCAGGTGGCCTTGAGCCCTTTGGTTTTAACTTCGCTGATAAGGTTGCCCAGTGTTCGCTCGCGATAGTTGTAGTAATGGCTTAATTTTTTAAGCCGCGCATAAATTTTTTGTGGTGGGGTATCGCTCCAATCGGATAGCACCACCACCAGATCTCGATCATAGCTAAAGGGCTCAGGGCTCTCGGGGTCGATAATAATTGCACCGAGCAACCCGGTTTGCTCCTGATAGCCTGAGTGGCTGTGGTACCAATAGGTACCGCTTTGCTGTACATCAAATTCGTAAGTGAAGCTTTCGCCCGGGCTAATACCCTTAAAGCTCAGTCCGGGTACGCCATCCATTTCGCTGGGCAATATTATCCCGTGCCAGTGAATGGAGGTTGGGTGGTGAAGCAGGTTACTAACTTTCAGGCGAACTTTTTCGCCTTGTTTCCAGCGCAGAACCGGCCCGGGCAAGCTCTGGTTTACCGTTGTTGCCATCGCGGATTTGCCCGTGAAATTTACTGTTTGATGGCCAATCGCAAGGTCGAACTCCTTGCCCGTTAAAGTGGGTGGCGCGGTATAGGTACCCTCAGTTTCGGCTAGAGATAATTTGCTAAAAGGGAGCGCGCTTAAGGCAAAAAGCGAAGATGCTCCCAATACAAAACGCCGTCTGCCGGGGTTGGGTTGTGCAGAATTAATGGTCTGATTACGGGTGGGATCTGTCATTTCCCAAACTCCTAAAAATTGAAAAGCTAAATGCTGACGCATGCCAGGACCCAACCGAAAAACCTGAGCCTATGCACATAATGCTCGCCCGATTTTTAGTTGAGAGGTGAAAACGAATTAAGCGAAGCTTAAACGAGGATGGGCGGACGATAGAGGCTGGTTTTGGGCGGGATAGGTAAGGGGGATGCCGCATCAGGCGCTGCCGGAATGGCAACCAAATTAATCATCAGCGCCGGGTTGGTTGAGATAAGTACATGGGCGCAAATTCCGGCAAAGCATTGGCCGGGCGTTTTGCAACAATCCTGATCGAGCGTTTGATGCGAACTCAGACTCTGGCTTTGACTCAGCTCCAGCCTGGTCATGTTTACCGAGCCATATCCATGCATGCTGTTGTGATTTATATGCTCAGCCGCTGGTGTAGAACTCTTCGTAATGTTAACTGGATGAACGGAGCTGGCTTGGGTTTTGTGTTGCGCTTTACAGGGCATAGCCATAGCTGTCACTAGCTGACTGGTAAAAATCAGCAGCAGTAAAATACTAATGACTTGTCTGCACAAATAGCTCATGGTTCTTTTAGCTCACACTTCTTGTAGCGCAGGGTTCTTCTAGCTCAGGGCTCTTCTCGATCATGTTTTTTGCTGACTGCTGCAACATCCACTGGTCTCAAGGCCGGTCAGTATTGGGCAGTCTGGGCGATTGTCGCCGTGACACTTGTCTGCCAGTTGATGTAATTGTGCGCGCATTCGTTGCAGTGATGCAATGCGCTCATCCATTTCCGCAATATGTTCCAGCGCCAATTTTTTAACTTCACTACTGGCTCGCGCCTGGTCTTGCCAGAGGCTAACCAACAGTGAGATTTGCTTCATGGAAAAGCCGAGATCGCGCGCGCTTTTAATAAAACCTAAAAGGTGAAGTTCGCGCTGGCTGTACACCCGGTAGTTAGCTTGAGTGCGCAAGCTGGGCGCGATAAGCCCTTGCTGTTCGTAGTAGCGAATCATTTTGGCGGAGACGCCCGAAGCCTGTGCGGCTTCGCCGATGGTATAGAAACCCTCGGCATGGGCATGACTCAATTCCAGGTTTTGTGTTGCACGCATTTAATTTACCAACTTAACGGATTTAAGGCGCAGCGCATTGGTTACCACAAATACGCTGGAAAAAGCCATGGCGCCTGCAGCAAAGACAGGGGAAAGCAACACGCCAAATGCCGGGTAAGCTACGCCTGCCGCCAAAGGAATCAACGCCGCATTGTACGCGAATGCCCAAAACAGGTTTTGCCTGATGTTGCGCATGGCTGCCTGTGCCAGTTGCAACGCCTGGGCTACCCCTGCGAGGTTGCCGCTGACAATAACCAGGTCCGCACTCTCTATGGCTATGTCTGTGCCATTGCCAACCGCCATACCCACGTCGGCACTGGCCAGCGCCGGTGCATCGTTAATCCCGTCACCCACAAATGCAAGCTGACCAAAATCGGCTTTGAGTTTTTTTATCGCCGCAACTTTCTGCTCGGGCAATACCTCGGCCACAACCTCATCAATGCCCAGTTGCGCACCTATGTAATTGGCAGTTTCGCGTTTATCACCGCTGATCATCGCCAACTTATAGCCGAGGCGATGAAGTGCAGCTATCGCCTCTTTACTGGAGGGTTTTAATTGATCGGCCATGGCCATTACACCGGCGACAGAGCCGCCAATGGCCATATAAATCGGCGTTTTGCCCTGACTGGCAAGTTGATGTGCCTGGGCACTTAACGCCCCTGGCGCTATCTGATGATTAACCAGCAGGCGCTCGGTACCTAGCAAGACCAGCTGGCCATCGATTTCTGCCTGTACACCTAGCCCGGTAACTGAGGAAAAACTTTGCAGTGGCGACAGCGGAATAGCCTTTGCCTTGGCTGCCTCTACCAGGGCCTTGGCAATAGGGTGCTCCGAGCGGGCCTCTATGCTTGCTGCCCAGCCCAGCAGCTGATCTGGATCTCTGCCATCAGCGGCAATAATATCGGTCAACTCCGGGTGGCCCTTGGTCAGGGTGCCGGTTTTATCAAAGGCAATAGCCTTGATGTCAGACAGGCTTTGCAGCGCACTGCCTTTGCGAAAAAGCAGGCCTAGGCTGGCGGCGCGCCCGCTAGCCACCAGGATTGACGTAGGTGTCGCCAGGCCCATGGCACAGGGGCAGGCGATAATGAGTACCGCCACTGCATTGATCACTGCCAACTGAATATTTGCCGCCAACAGCCACCAGCCGAGAAAGGTTAAGAGCGCGGCGGCCATCACCAGGGGCACAAACCACAGGGTGATTTTATCCACCAGGGCCTGTATGGGTAATTTACCCGCCTGGGCCGACTCAACCAGTTGAATAATTTGCGCCAGCAAGCTGGCTTTACCTGTGCGGGTAACTTTAAAACTGAAGCTGCCGGTTTGATTGAGGGTGCCGCCAATAACCAGAGAGCCAGGTTGCTTGGCCAGAGGGACTGGCTCGCCGGTCATCATGGATTCATCAACATAGGACTCCCCCTCAATCAACTCGCCATCGGCGGGCAGTTTTTCGCCCGGGCGCACCAGTAAGATATCGCCGGGGGTTATGTCGTTCAGGGAGAGAGTTTCCTGCTCACCGGCCGAGGTACTGCGCGTGGCCTGCGGGGGCTGCAGGGTAATCCGCGCCGCGCTGGCCGCCGATGTACGGCCTTTAGCGCGGGCCTCCAGTAACCTGCCGAGCAAAATCAGCAGAATAATGGTCGCCGCCGCTTCGTAATAAATGTGCCTTGCTTGCATAGGCAACAGTTGTGGTGCAAGGGTGGTAACCAGTGAGTAGCCATAGGCAGCAGCCGTTCCCAAAAAGACCAGCGAGTTCATATCCGGCGCCAGACGCCAGAGTGCAGCCAAACCCTTACGATAAAAAACCAGACCAGGGCCAAAAATTACCAGGCTGGCCAGGATGAGTTGCAATAATTCCAGATTTTTACCGCCAAAGGTTTGCACCTGCCAATGATGAAAGGCCGGAAGCATATGCCCGCCCATCTCAGCAATTAAAAGCGGCACAGCAAAAGCAATAGCCCACAAAAAACGCCTGAAGAGTTGCTGGTACTCCTGCGCCTGGCGCTTGGCTAATTGATCCTCATCGGCGCCATAGTCGCTAGCGCTCGCAGGTTTTAGCTGCGCTTGGTATCCGGCGTTCTCGACTGCCTGGATCAGCGCCGAAGGGGCCACATCGGCTAGCAGTTCAACCTCTGCTGAAGCCGTTGCGAGATTCACACTGGCGGAGACTACCCCTTCAACCGCGGTCAATGCGCGCTCTACATGCCCCACACAGGAGGCGCAGGTCATGCCGCTAATATCCAGCGTAAGGCGCTGACTCACCGTGCCGTATCCGGCTTGATTGATGGCCTGGGCAAGTTGCGTTGCCGAAGGCAGTTGCTCACCCGTTACCTGTGCGCTAGCGGTGGCCAGATTAACGCTTACTGCGTCTACACCGGGCAATTTGGACAGAGCAGCCTCGACATGGCCAACACAGGAAGCGCAGCTCATGCCACTGACGCCAATTTTTAACGAATGACTAGACATTGGCTTGCTCACTGAAATTTGCGGCATAACCTGCAGCAGAGAGTAATTCGGCTATTTGGGTCGGGCTGAGGCGTGAACTAACCTCAACCTGTTTGAGGTTTAAATCGATTTGAATGCTGGCGTCGGCATCCTGAGCTTTTATTGCTCGCGTAATGGCTGCCGCACAGCCGCCGCAGCTCATTGCAGTCACGATAAATCGCATCATCTTGGTCTCCTTTAGTCTGTCCTTCTTTGTTCTTGGCAGTCTTTGGTTCAATGATTCCACTGTAAACCCTGCCGCCGTGGGAAGGTCAAGCTCTTCACGCCGATGACTAGTTCAAATAAAACTGCCTGCCTGATTATTGATCAAAATCAACTTGCCCCCAGAGCAGGAGGCAGATTATAGAAAGGTCCATTGAGCGCCCATTT
>CBIMZH010000212.1:0-5385 GCA_966248255.1 uncultured Cellvibrio sp. | reverse complement strand
GAGGGCAGCTGATAGTGGCTGGCCAATTGGGTGAGCTGGCGCAGTATGGCCTGATGGCCCAGGTGCACGCCGTCAAAGGAGCCAATAGTGGCCACACAGCCTTTGTGACGGGGGCGCAGGTTGTGTAACCCGCGAATAAACGCTGGAGCCTCGAGCCTCACCTTTTACCGCCACCTCACCGAAAAATCGAGGGCGAAGTATACAGGAGCCAGCAGGCGCCAGCCTACCCCGTAACCAGCCTGGGGTAGACCAATTGCCGCAGATCGCGGCTTAGACGTGAGCCTTTATGTCTTTTATGCGCATCCCCAGGGCAAAAAGCACCCCGAGATAGGTTGCCAGGCCCAGGATGCAGATAACTGCCAAACGCAGAATCCGCTCGATTACCCCCCAGTCGGCCCAGCCGGTCCAGGCGTAAAGGAAACCCAACAGCACCGCCGCCATAGCGCCGTTGGCCAGGCCGTAATTCAGCCAGGTGCGGCGCCAGTGGGCGCCTGGGGTGTAAACCTGCATTTGGCGCAGACCGCGATAGAGCAGATAGGCATTCACATAGGCCGCCAGGGCGGTAGACAGCGCCAGACCCACATGGCCCAGACCCCAGAAGTAAAACAGCGGGATAACCACAAACGGCTTCATGCCGATATTGGCCAGAATCGCGCGCACGCCAATCTTGACCGGGGTTTTCATGTCCTGACGGGCGAAATAGCCGGGCACCAGCACCTTGATCAACATAAATGCCAGTAAGCCCAGGGCATAGCCCTTAAGGCTGTAGGAGGACATCAGAATATCTGAGGCCTGCATGCGACCGTGGTAAAACAGGGTAAACAGGATTGGCTCGGCGAGAATCACCAGCGCCAGAATTGCCGGCAACGCGATCAGCAACACAAAGCGAATCGCCCAATCGAGGGTATCGCTGAACTTTTCCGCCTTTTGCGCGGCGCTCTGGCGCGACAAGCTGGGCATGATTACCGTAGCAATGGCCACCCCAAAAACCCCCAGCGGCAGCTCCACCAAGCGGTCGGAATAAAACAGCCAGCTAACGCTGGCATCGCCCAGCTGGGTGGCGATAACCGTATCCAGCAGCAGGTTAATCTGGCTTACCGACACCCCAAACAGCGCCGGGGTCATCAACACCAGAATGCGGCGCACGCCCGGGTCTTTCCAGTCCATTTTGGGTGACGGCAGCATATGAATTCGCTGCAAAAACGGCAGCTGGAACAGCAGTGAAAACACCCCAGCCGCCAGCACCGCCCAGGCCAGGGCAAAGGAGGGATCGGGAAAATAAGGTGCCGCCCAAAGCGCGCCGACAATCATAAAAATATTGAGGAAGACCGGCGTAATCGCGGGTATGGCAAAGCGGTCGTAGCTATTTAAAATCGCCCCGGCAAAACCGGTAAGCGAGATAAGCATCAAGTAGGGGAAGGTAATGCGCACCAGCTGAGTGAGCAGATCAAACTTTTCTGGATTGGATAGATAGCCGGGGGCAAAAACAGCCGCAACACCATAGGCACCCAGGCAGCCGAGAATAGTCACCAGCAACAGCGCGCCGCCCAGACAACCGGCCACCTTATCCACCAACAACTTAACTGACTCGCGACTGCCCTTCTCCCGATACTCCGCCAGCACCGGGATAAACGCCTGGGAAAAAGCGCCCTCGGAAAACAGCCGACGAAAAAAATTGGGGATTTTTTGCGCAATCGCAAAGGCATCCATTGAGCCACCTGCGCCCAACACACTGGCCAGGACAATATCGCGCACCAGGCCCAGCACCCGCGAACTCATGGTCATGGAGCCGGTGAGCAGACTGGAACGCAGCAGGCTTTTGGGTTTGGCGGGGATGGCAGAGTTCTGATCTGGCGATGCGGACACGGCGATTCTCAACTGGAGGAATTGGCCGCATTATCCACGCTGCCCACCAACAGAAACAAGCCAGCCCCCATCAAGAGGTTACAGCGGCCAAATAAAAAAGGCCGCTATCCGAAAATAGCGGCCTTTGTCACTAAGCTATCAACAACTTAGAAACGAATACCGGCCTGAATCATAAATTCGTCGGCATTGTCGTAAGAGGTGTAGCTGCCGCCTACATAAAACTGCTCGTTGATGAAGTAGTTAGTACGCAGGGTGTAAGCGCTATCGCTCTGATCTTCAATCATGGCGCCGATACTGAAAGCGCGATTGAAGTAGTAATCAGCGGCGACAAAGTTGTAATCGTCAAAATCGCTGTTGGCGTGACCCGCCTCAAGGTTCAGTGCAGTTTCGCCAGCCAGCTGGGTTACGTACTTGGCCTGAACGTTAAACTCGTAGTCCACATCATCATCGTATTGAGTGGTCACCAGCAGACCGTCAATTGGGGTAACACCCAGGGTCGCGGTCCAGTTGTTGTCAGAGTCATCGCCCACTGACCAACGGGTTACATCTGCAGCAACATAGAGAATGGTGTTGGGCACATAGAACTCGACACCGGCACCAACAGTATCAACATTATCACTGGCGCCGTTGATATCCGCAGTACCGGCAATCAAAGAAACATTGCTGGCTTTATTTAAAAATGCCGCCTCAGCCAAGGGCTTGCCGCTGGTGTCTACTTGATCAAAGTAAAACGCGCCACCCACTAAAAGTGTTTTGACGCCGCCATCAAAGTCATCGTAAGCAGCAGCGAATTCTGAGCGGTAGGAATCGGCCAGAGCCAGAGAGGATCCCAATGAAAGTGCGGTAATAGCAGCGAGAGCTTTAAGCTTCATAATTTTCTCCATAAATAATTTACCTCATACCCTTCTTGGTAATGAAGTGTGCGCAGTATAGAGAAACGATTTTAAATTTTGCCTGAATAAATTGAGCGATAAAGCACAAATTTCTGCGCATCATTTCGTGCAAATCATCATCTGCTTTATTCAAAAGCAAGTTGCGCAAAAAAGCCACAGGCCGCGCTTGCTGGTATCGCGCAAAAAAAATTTCAACCGCCGATTGACATTCGGCGCCAAGACCAATACTGTATATAAAAACAGTATCAATACGAGGGCAACACCATGGCAGTAATCGCCGTATGGCAATGTGATCGGGATGGCAGCATGTTTGAAGACAGAAAACTCGCAGAAGAACACGACAAGTATCTGGAATTGGCAGCCAATATTACCCAGCTGATTGAGGAAAATATTCCCGGTATTGATGACAAATACAGCGAAGCCATAGGCCTGCTGTTGGCGCAGCGCCGCGAGCTGCTGGCCAAGGCCTGCAAGGGCAAGCCAGATGAGCTGCTGCAGCCGTTTACTTATGAAGCGCCGCAAATGCTGAACAGCAAAAGCGACAAAGCCGATAGCAAAGACAAAGTAGTGTCCCTGGCGGCCAATCAGTAATTAGCCGGCAAACACATTGACGATCATTGGGCGCACAGCCCTTTGACAACCTGCTGCCAGAAGGAGCCTGGAACCCCAGCTTGGTTGTTGCAAACACCTGTCCACCATTCAGGGGTTTGTATGTGCAGGGCACCCTTGGGTGCCTGCTTCCACAAGCCTTCTGCCGCCCTGACCGCAGCCACAGTCAAAGGTGCAGAAGTGCCACTTACACCACCACAATCTGGCCCTGGGGCACCTCAACTCCCCGGAGCAAACAACAGTTTGTGGTGGTTTTTTTCTTATACATTGCCGCTTAGCTGGCACGCCAACCCTCCTGATTTCTGCTACAGCAAACAGCGAGCATCCGCATTGCAATAGCAAAAACTTATACAAAACCCTTTGCATAGCGCTGCACAAAGCTCTAAAACGAAAGTTTTGTGTGTTGAGTTGCGACCAGATGAGTTCCCACGGCATTGCCTTTCACCATCCCCTGGCTTTTTGGCTGGGCTGTATTGCGATTACCTCCGGGGTTCTGGCCCATGTCCCCATGTTTATCTGTGCAGCCGATATGGGCTATCAGATGGTCGGCATGCCCATGGATGCGACCATGCTTAGCGGCATGGGGCTTATCCCTCTGGGTCTGGCCTTGGCCTGGTATGGCTTGGCGCCGCGATTTTTGCCCCAGGCCAACAAGCTGCACTCGCCGGTACATTTTCAGATTGCCGATAGCCACCAGCTGCTGGCGGAGCACTGGAAGCTGGTTCTGGTGCTGATAGTTGCCGTGGCGGTGGATGTGATGAAGCCGGCCACCCTGGGTTTTGTGATGCCGGGCCTTAAGCTGGAATACGCCATCAGTCAGGAGTCCGCCGGCAGCCTGGCGCTGGTCGCGCTTACCGGCACCACCCTGGGTTCGGTGATCTGGGGGCGAATTGCCGACCTTATGGGCCGCCGCTCCGCCATTTTGCTCTCAGCACTGATGTTTATTGGCACCGCGATTTGCGGCGCCATGCCCAGCTTTGAGTGGAACCTGATCATGTGCTTTTTGATGGGGCTGTCTGCCGGTGGCCTGCTGCCCATCACCTTTACCCTTATGGCGGAAATGATCCCCGCGCAACACCGCGGCTGGCTGTTGGTGGCCCTGGGGGGCCTGGGCACTTCCGCCGGTTATCTGCTCGCCTCGGGGGCAGCCGCACTGCTGGAGCCGCTGTTCAGCTGGCGGGTGCTCTGGCTGCTGGGGCTGCCCACCGGCCTGCTGGTGATCTTCCTCAATCGCTATATTCCCGAATCGCCGCGCTTTCTCGCCAATCGCGGCCAGCAATCCAGCGCCACCGAAATACTCGCCCGCTTTGGTGCTCGCCTGAGCTTTAGCGACAGCGATGAACTGGCGCAGGAGCCAATGGCCGCCTCCAGCCCCGGCCTGCGTCAATTGCTGCGCGGCCCCTATGGCCGCATCACCCTGGGGTTGTTGGGTACGGGCACCGCCTGGGGCCTGGTCAATTTTGGTTTTTTGTTGTGGCTGCCCAGTAATTTGCGCGCTATGGGGCTGGATGCCGAATCGGCTAATGGCCTGCTGGCCAAGTCCGGGCTTATGGCGCTGCCGGGTATTGCCGCAGTGATCTGGCTGTATCACCACTGGAGCAGCATTCGCACCCTGGTAGTGTTTATCCTGCTTACCGCTGCCAGCTTGGGGCTATTTTTACTGCTGACCATATTGCAGATAAATTCCGCCACCGCGATCAGCCTGGCTACAGCGGCCCTGCTGGTGAGCGCCAGCGGCGTTATCGCCATGCTGATTCCCTATGCCGCCGAGATTTACCCTGTGCACTTTCGCGGTACCGGCGCCGGGCTGGTGGCCGCCAGCTCCAAGTTTGGCGGCATACTGGGCGCCATCTGCGGCATCCTTGGCCTGTTTAGCCAGCTGGCCCTGACTGTGGTGGTCATCGCCCTGCCGCTGCTGGTTTTCGCGCTACTACTGGCCGCCAATGGCGTGGATACTCGCGGTCAATCGCTGGAAAAAATTCATCAGCTGCTGCGCGATAAATTGGCCTCACCCGAA
>CBIMZH010000211.1:0-5387 GCA_966248255.1 uncultured Cellvibrio sp. | reverse complement strand
TGGTGCTCTTTAAGCGGGGTGATATCGCTAAACAGGTTGACGTAGTTGCGGGTTTTGCCGCGCTCGTCTTTCACCGCGCCTATGGTCATGATGCTGGCGTAAAGCTCGCCGCTTTTGCGTTTGTTCCAGATCTCGCCGCTCCAGGCGCCGTAATTAATCAGCTCGCTCCAGAGGTTTTCAAAAAACTGGTCATCGTGATGGCCGGACTGCAAAAAGCGCGGGTTCTTGCCCAGCACTTCCTCGCGTTTATAGCCGGTAATTTCACTGAAGGTACTGTTGACCTCAATGATAATGCCCTCGGCATCGGTGATGAGTATGCCTTCGCGGGCGTGGGTAAACACACTGGCGGCCAGCTGCAGGCGGCTCTCGTTGCGGGTGCGCTCTATCGCCAGGGCGGCCAGGCGCGCCTCGTTTTCAATCAGGCGCAGGTCCTCCTGGGTGGGCGCACCTGGCTGGGTGCGATAGACGGCAAAGGTGCCCAGCACCCTGCCCTCGGAGGAGAAAATCGGCTGCGACCAGCAGGCGCGCAACTTGGCGCGCTGCGCCAGCTCTCGAAAATCGGCCCAGAAGGGGTGGGTGTCTATGTCTTCCACCACCACCCGTTTGCCAAAGTAGGCGGCGGTGCCGCAAGAGCCGCGGTTGGGGCCTATGGCGGCGCCATCTATGGCGTTGATAAAAAAGTCCGGCAGGCTGGGCGCCGAGCCGTGGCGCAGGTGCTGGCCATCGCTGTCGAGCAGCAGGATGCTGTAGATATTGAGTTCGCTCAAACGCTCCAGGTCGCTGGTGATCAGCTCCAGCACCTGGGCCAGGGGCGCCTTTTCCAGTAGCAGCTCCAGTACCAGGGCGTGGTGCTGCTGGTAGCGCTCGGCCTGTTTGCGTGCGGTTATGTCCTGAAAAATCCCGGTCAGGCGAACTGGCTTGCCATCTTTAAAGCTGGCGGTGCAGGTGGTGCGCAGGTCTATACGGCGCCCTGTCTGGGTGATTTTTTCCACCTCCAGGTCAAACACTTCGCCAGTCTCCACCGCGCGGCTCAGCGCTTGGCCCAGGCGCACCCGCGATTCGGGCAAGTAATCCTCAAAAGTTTCGTCGTACTGGGGGTCGAACAGCTCCGGGCTGGTGTCGTGGATGCGGTAGGTTTCGGCGCTCCAGTGGATTTTGCGGCTGGGCAGTTCCATCTCCACCGACCCCACCTGAGCAATGGTTTGCGAGGCCTCCAGCAGGCGCATACTGGTGCGCCATTGCTCCCGCAGCTGGCTATAGTCGCTCAGGTCGTAAATTTGGCAGAGCAGCTGGCCGCTAATGGCCAGGCAGATCAGCTGCACCGGGCGCCCGCCCTGGCGCAGGTAGGTGTTGATGCTCTGGCTTATGTCCCGCTCCTGCAGGCCCTGCAGCATCTGCTCCAGCGGCTGGCGCACATCCTCGCGCAACAGCTCGGCCAGGGGTTGCAGGTAAAGCGCCTGGTCAGTTTGCCCCAGCAGCGCCTCAGCCATCTGATTGGCGCGCAGTATATGGCCGCTGCGGTTAAGGCAGAGATAGCCCAGCGGCGCCTGTTCAAACAGCTGCTGCTGGTGGTGAAAGGCATCATCCAGGCGGCTTTTGGCCAGTTGCAGTTCGTCGCGCTGAATCTCCAGCGCCTGCTGGTAAATTTTAAGCTCAAACTCCAGCTGGTCGCGCGAGCCCGGGGCAAATCTGCCCTCGCGCTGCCCGGCGCTGGCCAATTGTTGCCGCGCCTTCTGGTAAAGCTCAGGCGCCAGGGGTTTGGTGGCCATCTGCAGCTCCCTGCAAGCAATAATTTGACGAATAGCCTGACGACAGGCCGCAGGGCTGGCTCAGGTTGCCCAAAGCGCGGTGCCGGGGCAGCGCCCGGGTGGGGGGTGAACTTGGATAAATCATCGTGCTATTCCTTGAGATTACCTCTCCTGAATCCTTCGCAGCGGTAAGTGCAAGTGCGGTTGTTGCAGGTGCGGTTAATGCGAGCGCGGACTAACCGGATCCAGAAAGATACGCTGCTCAAAAATATAGCAGCTGCGTCCTCGGGTGTCGAAAGGCTGACCCAGCCACAGGTCGCGTTAAACGCTATTTAGGCGTCGCAATTTGCCTAGGAGCTGGCATTGGCGCTGGCATTAGTACTGGCGTTAGAGGTGGCATTGGCACAGGCGGGCAAGGCCGCCTGCCAGTATTCGGGCTTTAGGCCAATTAATCGGTAGATGCCCTGGGGCAGCTCGCGGCGAATGGTGCAGATATCGCGGTTGATTTGCGCCTGGGTAATGGCGCCTTGCACATACTGCTGCATCAGTCGCGCCGAGGTTTCGGCGGGGAAGCCGGGATAGAGGTAATTGCCCGCCTCAAGCGCGCGCACCAGGGCGAGATAATACTTGGCGCCGCGCTCGGACATAGTCTGCAGCGCCGCGCTGACTTTGGCCTCGCAGCAGCCCACCTGGGTGCCGGCGTTAAAAAAGGCACAGCCGGGGATATTCTGCTGATCCAGGCCAATTTTGTTGGCCAGGATAAATTCGATCCAGTTGTGCAGCTGCTCCAGCGGCGGTGTGGCCGGGGAGAGGATGCGATCCAGATCCTGGCGAATATGTTCCCAGTGGAAGTCGGTCGCCTCGCAAAACAGCTCCGCCTTGGATTCAAAGTGGTGGTAGAAGCTGCCCTTGGTGACTCCCGCCTGCTTGCAGATCTCGTTAACCCCCACAGCGTTGTAGTTGCTGCTCCAAATCAGTTGCAGGGCGGTTTCCAATAGCAGGCTGCGGGTGTCTTGCGCTGACATAACTTAAGTAACTCAATGGGCGAATGGGGCGGATTATAGATACCGCATGGCATGTTTTTCAACCAGGGTGCTGTGCCTAAACAGCTCGGTATGGTTGAAATTCCTTGGGCTCGGTTAAGTCTCTGACTAACGTCGATAGTAAAAAATTCCCTTAAAGCCTAATTAAATCCGGGGTTTAAACCGGTGCCTCCTGTCATTAGCTGTCAGGGGAGATTGGCCAAGATGACAAAGGTCACTTTGTTTCCATACCGACCGGTATGTATGCTGTGTGCTAATGTCAGCTTGGCGTCCCTCAAGGAGGCTGAAAAGTCATTGTTCAAAAATTGGCTTTTGGGAGAAGTGCTATGGGCTTGTCTAACCTCGAATTGCGAAAAACCTCCGGCCTTAACCGGCTGTATCAAAAACTCTACCCACTGCTGGTGGCCAGCGTTTTCACCGCCATAGGTGTGGCTTATTTATCAACCCGCGCCGACGCGGCGGATTCCCCCGCTGCCGCAGTGGCGGCGCCCTCGGTGGATGTGCTGGTGCTGAGCGAGCGCCAGCTGCGCACCTGGGCCAACTTTTCCGGGCGATTGGCGCCGGTGGAAAGTGCCGAGGTTAAACCTCTGGTCAGCGGCGCCATCCAACAGGTGCTGTTTAAAGACGGCCAGCGGGTGGAAAAAGGCCAGCCGCTGTTTTTAATTGACCCGCGCGCCCATCAAGCGGCGGCCAAGCGCGCCCTGGCGCAATTGGCTACAGCTAAATCCCGCGCGCAACTGGCGCAGGACGAACTCCACCGCAGCCAGCAATTGCTTAAATCCAAACTGGTTTCGCAAAGCGCCTTTGACGCCGCCTCCAGCGCCTATGAAGTGGCGGAAGCCCAGGTGAAAGAAGCCGAAGCTGCCCTGGCGCAGGCACAGTTGGATTTGGAATACGCCCATATCACCGCGCCTATCGCCGGTCGCGTGGGCCGCGCCGAACTGACCACCGGCAATGTGGTGGACTCGGGCGCTAATGCCCCGGTACTCACGCGCATAGTGGCCACCGACAAGCTCTACGCGGAGTTCAATGTGGACGAGGCGACCTATGTGCAGTTTGTGCGTCAGTCGGCGGTGCCCAGCGATATGCCGGTGGAACTGACCCTGGCCAGCGATGCCTCTGTCGCTTACAAGGGCCATATCACCGCCTTTGATAACCAGCTGGACAGCGGCAGCGGCACCATTCGCGCGCGCGCATTGTTCGACAACAAAGACGGCGCCTTAACGGCGGGAATGTTCGCCAATATCCGTCTGGGTTCCGCGCAAAAAGCCGCCGTGATTCTGTTGCCCGAGCGCGCCATAGGCACCAACCAGAGCAAAAAATTTGTGCTGGTAGTGGATGAGCAAAACCTGGCGACCTATCGCGAAATTACCCTGGGCGATAGTTTTGATGGCGAGCGCCTGGTCACCAGCGGTTTGCAGGCGGGAGAGCGGGTGATTGTGAATGGCCTGTCCCATGTGCGCCCCAATACGCCAGTCAATCCGGTGGTGGTTAGCGACTCTGCGCAGGCCGGTGCCTTAGCCCAGCGTTAAGTGCGTCGTGATAAGTGCGTCGCGATAAGTGCGCGTGCTATTTACGGATTCGCACTTGTAACTCTCGGCGCTTTCGCCGCTCGTTTTCCCAATTATTTTTTTGCGTTGCCGCGCTTAAGAGTGCGCGGCAGCGAGTGGCTTTGTTCGCCCTAATTTGCGCCCTAATTTTTTTGCTCAGCCCTAAAGAGGCCAGCCATGAATATCTCCAAATTTTTTGTCGATAGACCCATTTTTGCCGGGGTGATTTCGCTGCTGATTTTTATCGCCGGCTTTATCGCCATGTTTCAACTGCCCATCTCCGAGTACCCGGAAGTGTCGCCGCCCTCGGTGGTGGTTAACGCCTATTATCCCGGCGCCAACCCCAAGGTCATTGCCGAGACAGTGGCCACGCCTTTGGAAGAGCAACTCGCCGGTACCGAAAATATGTTGTATGTATTTTCACAGGCGACTACCGATGGCCGCCTAACCCTGACGGTGACTTTTAAAATTGGCACCAACGCCGATTTGGCGCAGCAGATGGTGCAAAACCGGGTGAGCCAAGCGCTGCCGCGCCTGCCTGAAGTAACCCGCCAGCGCGGTGTGACAGTGGTAAAAAGTTCACCGGATTTAACCCTGGTAGTGCACCTGACATCGCCCGATAAAAGCTACGACGAACTCTACCTGCGCAACTACGCGCTGATGAACGTAAAAGACGAACTGGCTAAAGTGCCGGGCGTGGGCCTGGTGCGTTTATTTGGCTCGGGCGATTACGCCATGCGCATTTGGCTTAACCCGGAAAAAATTGCCGAGCGTGGCTTAACCGCCAACGATGTTGCCAATGCGGTGCGCGAGCAAAACGTGCAGGCGGCGGCGGGCATTATCGGCGGCGCGCCCGTATCCAATTTAATTGATGTGCAAATGCCCATCAGCGCCAAAGGCCGCTTGGAAACCCCGGAAGAATTTGGCGAAATTATTGTTCGCTCCGGCGAGCGCGGTGAAATAACCCGCTTGAAAGATATAGCGCGCATTGAAATGGGCCCTTCCGAATATGCGCTGGATTCCATGCTCGACAATCAACCGGCGGT
>CBIMZH010000210.1:0-5409 GCA_966248255.1 uncultured Cellvibrio sp. | reverse complement strand
AGCAGCGAGGACGAGAGGCGTTTCATTCTGACTCCTATTGTTATTTTGGCTTGCACCTATCTTAGCGCAACCTTACCGCAACCAGAGCGCAACAGGCAGTTAGTGCCGATTGGGCTCTGGGCCTCTAGGTATTTCTACCCATTGTAAAGCTGGGTTAACCGCGAATTTTTCACCAAATCTGTGCTTTTCTTGTGTAACGGGTTGGTTGCATTTATGGCGACTGGCGTTTGCCAAATGGAGCGCGGATATTTTCACAGATAAAAACTACGCATTTTGAACAGCTTTTGTGCGCCGCGATTTTGGCTTGTTTAGCCTGTGTGTTTTTTGTTTTTTTTACGAGTCATTTATTTGGCATTTTTTGCAGTGCTTATAACTTGGATTTGTGTTTTTTGTTTTTGATTGCCTTTTTAATCTATCAATGGGTATAAAAAATGATGCAGAAAACATAATGTCTGCTAGCCTTACGCGCAATTTGTGACCAACCTCTCAATTGTTCAACAATTGACCCGATAAGCCTAAAAACGAGGTGTGAGTGAATAATCTGTCGTTGAAGTGGAAAATTTTATTAAGCGTCACCCTGACCTGTATTGCGGCCGTGATAGTGACGGCTGTAGTGACAGTGCGCGCCGGTATAGAGCGCACCCAGGTGGCGATTACCGATGATATGCGCACCATGGCGTTGGTATTGGGTGAAGCCAGTATTGGTGCCATGACCTTTGATGACAGCGCCACAGTTAGCGCTTCGCTGAGCGCCCTGCGCATGAGCCCGCGGGTGTTGTCGGCCATAGTGTTCAGCAACAACAAGCCCTTTGCCTGGTATCAAAAAGGCAGCGAGGCTAAATCTGTCCCCAGTGAATTTAGCGGTAAAGCACGCGCGGTTGGTATTGAGTACAGCGACCAGAGCATGATTATTACCGAGCAGATTAAATCTGAAGGCGCGGTGATTGGCAGTATCAGTTTTAACGTGGATATGGCCGAAATTGGTGAGATCGTCAGCGCCGCTGTCGCCAAGTCGCTGCTGTTAATTGTGATTATCAGTTTGGTTGCTGTATCGCTCGCCTATGCGGTGCAGCTGAGCATTGTGCGCCCGGTAAATGAAGTGGTGATTGCGCTGCGCGATATTGCCCAGGGTGAGGGCGACCTGACGCGTCGCCTGCCAGAGACCGGCAATGATGAAGTGACCGAGTTGTCGCGCCGCTTTAACCAGTTTGTGAATAGCTTGCAATCCATTATTGCCAATGTTGCCGGTAACGCGCGCGAAGTCAGTAATAGCGCCTCGCTGTTATCGCGCCTGTCACGCGATAACGAAAATGAAATTCGCACCCAGCAAGCGGAAATTCACCAGGTAGTGGTCTCGGTAAAAGAGATGGCTAACGTGGTTCAGGATGTGACTGTGAGTGTCTCTGACACGGCCGAAAAATCGCATCAGGCCGATGGCGCCGCCGCCGATGGCAGAAAGCTGGTGGTTAACTCCATGGGCCAGATCACCGCACTGTCCAGCGATATTAAAACCGCCTCGGAAGTGATTGATCGCCTGCGCAACGAGACAGTCAGCATTGGCTCGGTATTGGATGTGATTCGCGGTATCGCTGATCAAACCAATCTGCTTGCACTGAATGCGGCCATTGAGGCTGCACGCGCGGGCGAGCAGGGTAGAGGCTTTGCGGTGGTTGCCGATGAAGTGCGTTCACTGGCATCCAAAACGCAAAGCTCCACCACCGAAATTCAAAAAATGATTGAGCGCTTGCAAAGCGGTGCGCAACAGGCGGTGGACATGATGAGCGCCGGCACTACCCAGGCCAATGACGCCGTGGTGCAGGCCAGCGATGCCAGTGGCGCGCTGGAAAATATCACCGGCATTGTCAGCGTGATTCGCGATAGAACTAATCAGATAGCGGCGGCCTCGGAACAGCAAAGTGCTGCAACGCGTCAGATTGAAACGAATATTGATCGAATTTCATCGGTCGCCAGCCACACCGCAGACAGCTCCAGCCGGATCAGTGCCAGCACTGATAACTTGGCGGAATTGGCTGCGCGTATGGCGGAGTTGGTTGGCCGCTTCCGTGTGTAATTGTTTTATTTTTTACGTTGAGCTTCATTAAAGAGGAAAATCCATGAAAGCTGTTGTTTTTGCATTGACCCTTGGTGTGACTTCTCTGGCTTCAGGTCTGGCTGCTGCCTGCGACAAGCCGTCCGATAAACCAGAAATCCCCAACGCTGATACCGTTGTGACTGCACAAATGGTTAAGGCCAACAATGATATGAAAGCCTATGTTAAATCCATGCAGGATTACCTGGGCTGCGCCAAGCTGTCTCGCTCAGAAGAAAAAACTGAGTTGGACAACCTGAAAAAGTTCGCTGAAGATTTCAACGTTGTTGTGCGCGCATTCAAGGCCCGCTCTGCGGGTTAATCGCCCGGCGACATTCGTTGCAGCACACAAACCCTGGCTTAGGCCGGGGTTTTTTGTTTTTAGGGCGGACAGATTCAGTCGTTAAAATAAGCCGATTGAAATTTACGCCCTGTCAGCTTAAGGTTTGCTCTGCCCCAAGTAGGGGGTGTACTTATCACCAAAATGGAGGGATCTCTGTGGACTCACTTGCTGCTGCGCAGGCGGATATGCGCCAAGCCTATTACTATGGCGTGCCGGGCATTATTTGCTCTGGCAGTGTCTGGTTGGCCGCCGCCGCGACCGGGCTGTTGCTCGGCGCCAAGATCGGTATTGCCACCCTGGTTATAGGCGGTACCCTTATTTTTCCTTTATCCGTGCTGCTCAGTAAACTGTTGGGCGCAAGGGGTAAACATCAATCGGACAACCCCCTGGCCGCCCTGGCGATAGAGGGCACCTTCTGGATGCTGCTCAGTATTCCCATTGCCCTGGGCGCTGCGTTTTATCGCATTGAATGGTTTTTCCCCGCCATGCTAATGGTTATTGGCGGGCGCTATCTCACCTTCGCCAGCCTCTATGGCATGAAAATTTATTGGCTGTTTGCTTTGGTCTTGGTCGCCGCTGGCTGGGCCTGTGCTCTGGTAAATGCTGCGGTTTATTGGGGCGCACTGGTTGGCGGTTTAGTGGAGTGGCTATTTGCGGCGCTAATTGCCCTGAGCTATGGTCGTCGTCAAACCGAATCAAGTTGATTCAACGAAAATAAGGAATTTTATGGGACAGCAATTTAACGAGTTACAGCCAAAGCACCTGGATTTTATCGCCGAGCAAAAAATATATTTTGTCGCTACGGCCCTGGACCAGGGCAGGGTAAACCTCTCGCCCAAGGGCGGCGACAGCTTACAAGTGCTGGATAAAAATACCATCGTCTGGTTGAACCTGACTGGCAGCGGCAATGAAACCGCCACCCATGTGCAACACAATCCGCGCATGACACTTATGTGGTGTGCCTTTGTTGGCGCGCCGCTGATTTTGCGCGCCTATGGTCAGGCGCGAGTGCTGCACCAACAGGATAATGATTGGGACAAGTACGCGAGTCTGTTCCCCAGTTACACTGGCGCGCGCCAGGTGTTTTTGCTCGCTATAGATTTGGTCCAAAGCAGCTGTGGTATGGCGGTGCCTTTATTTGATTATGTCAGTGAGCGCGAGCAGTTAACCGACTGGGCAAACAACCAGGGGCGCGAGGGCATAGCCAACTATTGGCTGCGCAAAAATCAGCAGAGCCTGGACGGTATTGAAACCAATATCGCCGCCTTGTCTGGCCTGCCAGTGTCGGCCAATTAAACTCAATCTGCGCCAGCGCCAGGGAGTGATTATGAATTTACCTATTACCTGTTTATTGACCTCTGCCTTCGTTTTACTGGCGGTGGCCTTAAGTTTGAATGTATCCCTGCGCCGCCTTGCGGTGCGCACTGAATTGGGCGCGGGCGGTGATGAAATGCTTAACCGACGCATGCGCGCTCACGGCAATTTTTCCGAGTATGCGCCTCTGGCGCTGATTCTGCTGGGGCTGGTTGAATACTCAGGCGCCGCGCGCCTATGGGTGTTAAGCCTGGCACTGCTGCTGTTGCTAACCCGGTTAATGCACGCCTATGGTATTTTGTTTGCCCCGCGCGGCTATGCCAAATTAATCGCCATGGTAACTCAGCATGGTCTGTTTGCACTTGGCGCTGTCTGGCTGGCGTATGTCGGCCTGGTTAACTATTTTTAAGCACACATTTTTTTGACCTAAATACAATTTGATGTAAATAACATGATCAATAAACTGCTGCTGTTACTCCTGCTTCTGGTGTTGTTAATTATCTCCGGCATAGCGCCCTATGATAGAACCACTTGGGTGCTGGAAATTTTTCCCATTGTTATTGCCCTGCCCATTTTAATAGCCAGCTACAAAAATTATCCGCTGACCAATTTGCTTTACGGGCTGATTTTTTTGCACGCCTGTGTGCTTATGCTCGGCGGCGCCTATAGCTATGCCCGTGTTCCCCTGGGCTTTAGTTTGCAGGATTGGCTGCATTTAGCGCGCAACCCCTATGACCGTATTGGCCATTTGTTTCAAGGCTTGGTCCCGGCTATGGTTGCGCGGGAGATATTAATTCGCGGTAGCTATGTGCAGGGCAAAAAAATGCTCGCCTTTGTGGTGGTGTCTATAGTTCTGGCCATTAGCGCCAGTTACGAGTTAATCGAGTGGGCGGCGGCGGTTATATTGGGCCAGGGCGCCGATGAGTTTTTGGGCACCCAGGGCGATCAGTGGGATACCCAGTCAGATATGTTCTGCGCGCTGATCGGTAGCTTGCTGGCGTTAGTGCTATTGAGTCGTTGGCATGACAGGGCCCTGGCGCGGATACACCAGTCGCCAGCAAGCGCCTAAGTTGGGTGAGCTAAAGTCATAGCGAAAACATCTATTAAAAAGGGGCTATAGCCCCTTTGTTTTTTAGGTCGCGTTTAGCCTGTAAATCCTTGGGTGGCTGGGCTCTGGTCTGACTCTGGTAAAGGTTGATTTGAATGCTAGGGTTATAGATACCCTTATTTGATATCACACAACTAGTGTCGCATCGCATGGCTATAAAAATTCAATTGCCTTGGCTGGTGGTGAGCGGAATTGTTTACTGGGCCACTGCGCTAATGGGGATGCATCTGCTGGCGCTGCAACCGAGCAATATTACGCTGCTCTGGTTGCCCTCGGGTATTGGCCTAGTGATGGCTGTGCGCGCTGGCTGGTTGGCTTTGCCCTTTATTTTTATAGCCAGCTTTGCTGCCAATGCACCGGGCATGATGGCTCTGGACTCAACTGAAAAGGCGCTGTTTACTTTCGGCGCTGCGGCTGTAGATAGCCTTAGCCCCTTTATATCGCGATATATTCTGCGCTGGAAGTTTGATGAAAGTGGCCTGCGCGGTGTTCATGAGTTGTTTATCTTTGCCCTGCTGGTGTGTGTCTTGCCCTCGGCCCTGGCGGCCGACGTCG
>CBIMZH010000209.1:0-5413 GCA_966248255.1 uncultured Cellvibrio sp. | reverse complement strand
TTGGCTCAGTGCCTGCTGATCCTGCTGCGCTTGAGCTTTAAGTTCCTGCCACTGACTGCGCTGCTGATTCAGCTCCTGCCCCAGGCTGGCGGCGCGCAACTGTGCCTGGTGCTGTTCGGCCTGACGCTGCAATTCCAGGTCATGCAGGGCAGCGGTTATAGCCTGCGCCGATTTACGCCCGGCCAGCCACTGTCCCAGAAGAACGCCCAAAATCAGGGTCAGGAGAGCCAAAAGAGCAACTGGAGCAGTCAGCAACTGGGGCAGTATGTCATTAATCACAAGTATTCCTTGGGATAGCACTAGAGCAGTCATCCGCAGCGGCTAGCGCTTATCAATAGCAATCAACGGAATTCCGAATAGAATCAATAGTTTTTCGCCAGGACGGCAGGTAAAATTGCGCGCATTCTAGCATTTCACGGCCCCTCTGGACATTTTGCCCTGTATGTCAGCACCCTCAGGTTCAAGCCCTGCCTCCCCCGCCCGCAAAACGCCGCGCATTCTGGTTTTTGACTCAGGTGTTGGTGGCCTGAGTGTGGCCCGCGAAATTCAGCTGCGCCTGCCCTGGTTGCCCCTGGTTTACGCCTCGGATAATGGCTTTTTCCCCTATGGCACCAAATCGGAAGAGGCGCTGATTAACCGGGTAGAGGCGGTGATGGGGGCATTGCTTGCGGCCTACCCGGTGGATATAGCGGTAATCGCCTGCAATACTGCCAGCACCCTCACCCTGCCCCATTTGCGCCAGCGCTTTGCTATCCCCTTTGTCGGCGTGGTCCCCGCCATCAAACCCGCGGCAGAAAACTCCACCAGCCGGGTGATTGGCCTATTGGCGACGCCGGCCACAGTGGCCAGACCCTATACCCACAACCTGATTCAAACCCATGCCGCCGACTGCACGGTTATTTCGGTGGGTTCGAGCGAGCTAGTGGAACTGGCGGAGCGCAAGCTGCGCGGGGATAAGATTAGCGACAGCGAAATCGCCCCTATCACCCAGGCGTTTATGGCGGCCGACGGCAGTCGCAGCCTGGATCATCTGGTGCTTGCCTGCACCCATTTCCCGCTGCTAGCGGAGGAGCTAAAGCGCAACCTGCCGGAGCGGATCAAACTGGTAGATTCAGGTGCAGCCATCGCCAGGCGAGTGGAGTTTTTACTGAATGAAGCCGGCCATACCGGGGGCGAATTGCCAGCGCAACACCTGGCGGTATTTACCCAGGCCAATACTCAGGCGCGATTATTAGAGGGCGCACTCGCCAGCTTCGGCATAGCCACCACCAGTTATATCGAGATCTAACCTGCCCAAACCTCATTAACCCCATTAACCAAAAAAGCCGGCATAAAGCCGGCTTTTTTACTTCAGGTGTACGACTTGTCAGTCGCAAATACACCCCAGATTAGTTACAAGCACGCACCAAACTCCAGGCATTGGTCCAGGCCCAACCGGTACCCGGGGCATAGGGGCCGCCCACAGTACACCAGCCGCCTACGGTACATTTATATTCACTACCGGCATTTTGCACCAGATCACCTGTGGCATAGCTGCTGCCACTCACATAAGCGGGTGAAGTACAGCTGCTGGCAACAGAAGACTGACTGCTGCTGGCGACCGAGGAACTTTGCACGCTGGAGCTAATACTGGAAACCGAACTGCTGGATACCGAACTACTGGATACAGAGCTAATCGAGCTGGAGGAAGCGCCAGACACACAGGCGCCCAGATTTACCCAAACATCATAGGTGCCTGAATAAGTTTCCGGGTTATCGCCCTGGGTGTACCACTTGGCGGAATAGCGGTTGCCGTTGTAAGCCACTTGATCCTGAGCGCGGAATATCGCCGCTGCAGTCCATTCAACCTTGTCGGCACAGGTGTCGTTAGACACGCTGGACACAACTGAAGAAGCCACCGAGGACGCAACCGAGCTGCTGGCAACAGAGGAGCTGCTAACCGCCGAAGAGCTGCTTACCACAGAGCTGGCCACGGACGAGCTGGACACCGCGACACTGCTACTGCTTAGCGATGAGCTGGCACCGCCAAAGTCCACGTCCACGCATTGATAAAAACCTTCCGCAGAATCCGTTTCCCAATCGCGCTGCCAAATACTGTAAATAATGTGCTTACCGGTGCGATACGGCAGGGTCACAGTGTGCGTCGCTGTAGCCTGGCGATCGGCCGGGCCCGAATCATAAATCAAGTCCAGGTCATCCCAGCGCAGTGGCTGGCTAAAGTCATAGCCTTCGCGAGTGATGTAATAGCGGAAGTATTTGCTTTTGTGCTGGGCAGTCATAGTCCAGACAAAATTCTGCGCACCTGGCGACACCTGAGAGGCTGGCCAGTCACTGCGCGCCAGATCCAAACCATAAAGGTTGCTGCGATTGGCACTGCACAGGCGGCCATCGGGAATATAGTACTGGTGATCATCCTTTACCCCGCCCACAGAAATTTCCTGAGGCGTGTACATACCTTCATTGCCAGCAGCCTTAGCCGCGATACAGGCAGGCAGAGTGGGATTTTCAATGCCGTTTTCCGCACACATAATTACGCGGCTTTTAGGCGAAGAAATATAGCCGTGAGCATAGGCTTCAACACTGCAAATGCTGCCGGACACCAGCAGCGAGACCGGCGCCAACCAGCGCGCCAGAGATTTAGCGGTTCTCATTTCTCGAACTCCTCTTTATATGGATTATTCACAGTCAGGTTTAAAAACCGGTCCGAGTCTAAAACCCACTAACAGGAGCGCCTAGTTCGACTTTACGAAATGGGGGTAATACTTTTGGTAAGCGGTTCGAGTTTGGGTAAGCGAGTACAGCATTTATTTTTTGTGGGTTCGATTTTAAGTAGTGCGGTATTTCGCCGTGAGCGAGATCACATTTTTATTGCAACAAAAATAAAAAACTGCAAAGCCTCAGCGGCCATCAATAAACCAGTCGTCGCGGTAAGTGCGGACTAAATCTGGCGCCAAAACGGTTAAGGCCGTTGCCAGGGTGCCATTTATAAAGCCCTCGGGAAATGCCATCAATAAAAACACAAAAAAGTTTTCTTCCAGCACCAGTTGGTGGGCCTGATTGCCGGTAACAAAAAACAAACACCAGGCGCTGGCCCCCATCACCAGGCAGCCAGTCATAGCACCAAAAAAGCCAACACCTAAAAAATAGGTAAAAGGATTTTTAAAACGGATTCGATTAACCAACCAGAGCACAGCCTTAGCCCAGGCGGCGGGCACCAGCACACTGGTGCAAAAGTCTACCGGCAAGTTGCGCACATCCAACGCCAGCCAATAGCTATACCAATCAGCGTGCCCCAGGTGTAAGGCCAAGCGATAAAGCACCTGCAGCACCAGCGCCGCCACACCAATAATAAGTGTCAGAGCAAAGCCAAACACCATTGTCGTCACGGTAATTAGCAGCGGGTGAAAGGCAATGATGCCCACCAGAGTAACGCGCAACAACCAAATTAAACTCAGCGCCAAAATAGCGGCAAAAAATAAATGCTGCCGCTGTTGCTCTGCCGCTAGCTGGCGCCAGGGTGATTTAAATAAACACACAACAACAAAGCCCAGCATCAGCAATAGACACAAAGTAATCAGCAGCGAGTTGGGGGACGCAAAAATATTCATTTAATTCAGGTTATGTGGCTGGACGCACTTTCACCCACACCACCCAGCCGCCAATTTTGGCTGGGGCATAATTCACCTTGGTCACTTCCAGAATTTCCCCGCGGGAGCGCACCCCAAGCACGGGCGCCAGGTTAAATCGGCCAGGCTCAGCATCACCGCGCAAAAATGCATTGTCGCCCAGGTGCAAAGTTTCACCCGCGTTGATAACCGGGTTCAGCTTGCCGATAACTTCCGGGGCGCGCACTTTCCAGGCGCCCTTGTCCTGATCTACCACACCCAAATACATCCAACCGGACTCAGGGACTGGCGGCAAATCGGCTTTGGCGTATAGCGCCTGCTGGCTAACCAGGCTGCGCTTGATGGCATCATCAACATGGGTTAAGTCGGAATGGCTTTGATTGGCCACCAAGCCCAGGGATTTGATTTCGGATTGCACCGCCGGGTCGGAGACCGTTTTTTCCAACTCACCCAACTTGCTGATGAGCTGCTCGTAACTCTCCTTGGCCTGGGAAACAGAAACCCCCGCCGCTTTGGTGGTTTCTGCAACAGATTTCACCTGCGCCTCCCACTCAAACCCGGCAATTGAGCCCTTGGTAAAGCCAGCCGCTTCAAGGCGATTTTTAATTGATGTTGGCGCAAACAACAGCAGCACAAACAACAAAAAAATAACCATATCGCGCAGTGAAGAGACCAGGTCACGCAGCGATGCCGAAAAAGTTTGCAATTTGTTGGATTCTTCAGCCATATGCCAATCCTTGAACCATTGAGTGATTAAAAATTATCGAGCAGAAAGCACCGACTATACCCAGCACACCCGGCTTTCGCCAGTCGCTATAGCGGGACTTAATGGCTGCCAGGCAAGGCCTTTCACTCGCCGCGCCAAAGTCTGCAATAATGGCCGCCAGAACGACAATGAGGATAGAGCCGCGCCATGGTGGACACCTATTACCGACTGGAGGGGCTGGACGTTGCCCTGGCCAGTGGCCAATTAATACTTACCGCCAACAGCCGCCTGCGCAACCACCTGCTGCGCGCCCAGCTGCAAGCTCAGGGCGCACAGGTGCTGCGCGCGCCGCGCGTACTCACCCTGCAACAGTGGGCCGATCAGCTCTGGCAGCAGCTGCAACAACAGGCTTGGGCGCCCAGCCTCCAGGCCATCGCCAGTAGTGAGCAGCGGCTCTGGCTGTGGCAGCAAATCATTCAAAATTCCTCGCTCACCTCCGGCCTGCTGCAACCTGCGCCTCTGGCGCAAAATGCCGATGCTGCCCTGCGCGCACTGGCGCTGTGGCAGCTGGATGAAACCGCAATAACTGCTGCCGAACCGCAACTCAATAACGCCACGCCCTCCAACAGCCAGAGTTTTTTAATCTGGCTGGGCGAATTTCGCGCACGCCTGGCCAGCCTGGATTTGATAACCCAGGAGCGCAGCCTGGAACTGATTATTCAGGCCAGTAATGCCGGATTAATTCCGCAAGAGCCCAGCATCACCCTGGTAGGTTTTGATGATTTACCGCCGCTGCACCAAGCTCTGATCAACAGCAGTTGCCAGCAATTGATTAGCCATCAAAAGCCCAGCCTGGCGGTGGAACTCAAACGCACCCAATGCCAAACTCCTGAAGCGGAAATGCTCGCTGCTGCTATTTGGGCAAAAGCTCAGCTGACGCAAAATCCCGAGGCGATGATCGGCATAATCGTACCCAACCTCGGCCAGTGCCGCGAACCACTGGAACGGGCCTTTACCCAGGTATTCGAGCCAAGCGCTGCGCTGCCCAGCCAGGCGCGCTTTACCCTGCCCTTTAACTTTT
>CBIMZH010000208.1:0-5437 GCA_966248255.1 uncultured Cellvibrio sp. | reverse complement strand
GCGGCTTTGTTGATCATGCCCTCGTCAAAGTTGGGGCAGGTGTAGCGCGCGTAGTACCAGCTGGACTCCATAAAGGTGTCGAAGGTGTCGGTTTCGCGCTCAACGTACTTGCCGTCCAGCTCGTCTTTTTTCCACTCAGGGTCGGCTTTGATCGGTGACTGCACGCCATCCATGATCACATCTTCCGGCAACAGTACCGGCAGCTTGTGCGCAGGAACGGGGATCTCGCCGCCTTCGGGCAGGTTGAACATTGGGATAGGCGCACCCCAGTAGCGCTGACGGGACACGCCCCAGTCGCGCAGACGGTAGTTGGTTTTAACCCGACCTTTGTTAGCCATCTCCAGGGTGGAGGCAATGGCATCGAAGGCGGCGTTAAAGTCCAGGCCATCGTATTCACCGGAGTTAACCAGCACGCCCTTGTCGGTAAAAGCGGCCTTGGCCAGGTCAATTTCCTCGCCATTGGCGGGGGCGATCACCTGGGTAATGCCCAGGTTATATTTCTGTGCAAATTCATAGTCGCGCTGGTCGTGGGCGGGCACTGCCATCACTGCGCCTGAGCCGTAGTCCATCAACACATAGTTGGCGACCCACACAGACACTGGCTCGCCAGTGATGGGGTGGAGCGCCTTGATGCCGGTGTCCATGCCTTTTTTGTCCATGGTGGCCATATCGGCTTCGGCTACGGATTGCACCTTACACTCGGCGATAAACTGCGCCAGTGCCGGGTTAGTCTCAGCAATCAGTTTGGCGATAGGGTGCTCGGCCGCCAGGCTGACATAGGTCACGCCCATCAAGGTATCGGGGCGGGTGGTGTAGATCTCAAAGCCGGTAAATTCTCCTACGGGGCTTTGCAGGTCAAAGCGCATCTCCAGACCGCGGCTCTTGCCGATCCAGTTGCGCTGCATGGTTTTCACCTGCTCCGGCCAGTTGGGCAGCTTGTCCAGGTCGTTGAGCAGCTCTTCGGCGTAGTCGGTAATTTTGATAAACCACTGGGGAATCTCTTTGCGCTCCACCAGCGCACCCGAGCGCCAACCGCGGCCGTCGATTACCTGTTCGTTGGCCAGTACGGTTTGGTCGATGGGGTCCCAGTTAACGGTGGACATCTTCTTGTACACCAGGCCCTTCTCGTACAGACGGGTAAAGAACCACTGCTCCCAGCGGTAGTACTGGGGGGTGCAGGTGGCCAGCTCGCGCGACCAGTCAAAGCCAAAGCCCAGCTGCTTGAGCTGGCTGCGCATATGGTCGGTGTTGGAGTAGGTCCACTTGGCCGGTGCTGTCTTGTGCTTGAGCGCGGCGTTTTCCGCCGGCAGGCCGAAGGCGTCCCAGCCCATGGGGTGCAATACGTTTTTGCCCTGCATGCGCTGGTAGCGGGCGATCACATCGGTGATGGTGTAGTTGCGCACATGGCCCATGTGCAGCTTGCCGCTGGGGTAGGGGAACATCGCCAGGCAGTAAAACTTCTCTTTGCTGGGATCTTCGACAACCTTGAAGCTCTGGTGTGCTTCCCAGTATTCCTGGGCCTGGGCTTCGACTTCGGCGGGATTGTATTGCTCTTGCATGGACGGGATGGGCCTATACTTGATGTGAGTTAAATAAAGGCGGTGATTATAGAGGTACAAATAGGCCTGTGGGTATAAACCCGCATAAAAACTAATGGTTACAAACTGGCTGTTATTAGCCCAGCGGAGGTCATCATGAAGCCAACTAACAATCCTTACCACAGCAAGCAGTTGGATTTTCCCTTTAGTCCTGAAGAAACAGGGGCCTTGGACACCTTGAAAGACGGGCTGGATTATGAGGTCGATGACCTGGTCAAGTTGGAGCTGACCGCTGAGCAGATGTTGGGTGACGAGGTGCAGTTGGTGCGCGCTTATGTCGCCGAGGATGCACATGGCTTTTGGGATGATATAAAAACCGGCCTGACGGAGTTTGAAGTAGCCACCAGCGACTGGCTGCTCAGCGCCGCTGACCCCAGCCGTGTTAACTGGCAGCTCAACCACTGGTGGGGGGATGACGAGGTGCATTTGCACTGATTAGGGGGTAAGCTGCCGCACCATATAAATGCTTCGGCAACTAATTCATCATACGGCAGGGGTTCGGTTTGCAAGTTATCGCCTTGAGGAACCCCTATGTCTGTTAGTCGTTTGCCCGGTCGTCTGCTGCTAAGCCTGGCGCTTTTTGCCTGCCTTTTACCCCTTCGCGTTATTGGAGCCAGCCCCCAGTTGAAATCCGAGTTGCCTACCCAGCCTATATACCTCTGGGCCGAAAAGCCGCTGGTCAGCCCCGACCGCGAACACATAAAAGATCAGCGCATTTACAGCGTGGATAACCCCTCTATGACACCGTTTTGGCCAGCCCCCGGTACAGCCAATGGCACTGGCGTGGTGATTTTCCCCGGTGGTGGCTATGTGCGTCTGGCGATTAATAATGAAGGCTACGACATGGCCAAATGGTTTGCCGCCCATGGCGTGGCGGCCTTTGTGGTCAAGTACCGGATGAAGGAATACGGCTTTCCCGCCAACCTTAACGATGCCTTGCGCGCCGTGCGCCTGGTGCGCAGCAAGGCTGCCGACTGGCAGCTGGATGGGCACAAAATTGGCGTGATTGGCTTTTCTGCCGGCGGCCATATGGCTGCCAGCGCCGCTACCCGCTATGACTATGCCCCGGCTAAAGATGACCCGCTGGGCGCAGTCAGTGCGCGCCCCGATTTTGCCATTCTCGGCTATCCGGTGATCAATATGGAGGGCGAGGACACTCATCTGGGCTCGCGCACCGCGCTCTTTGGCGATCACCCCAATCCGCAGTTGTTGCACGAAAACTCGCTGCAAAACCAGATAAAGGCGGATATTCCGCCGGTGTTTATGTTTCACGGTATCGCCGATCAGTCGGTGCCGGTAACCAACAGCCTCAACTTTTTTGCCCAGGTGCAAAAGGTTAATAAGCAGTCTGAATTGCACATCTACGAATCCAGCATTCACGGTGTGGGCATGGTGCAAGGGCAGGGGACGATTTCCAGTTGGTCCCAGGCGCTGGAGCTCTGGCTGCGTCAGCGCGGGCTGTTAGCGGCTAGCGGCAGTCGTTAAATTCGGGTCATTTTCGATAGAAGTGGACAGGTTCGCTGTGCCCAGCTGTCAGGCTGGGCCATTTGCAAAGGAGACGCCGGGCGATGCTGGAACTGCAAAAAGCCTTGTTGCTGGTGGTGCTGAGCCTCTGTGGCTGGAGCATTCTGGCGCTGCTGCTGGATAAGCGCGGCCAGCGGCAAATTAACCAGTGCCTGGCCTGGATTCTGTTAAGCCTGTGCCTGCCTCTCGCCTATTTTTACTCCCGCCTGCTTGCTTCTCCCGATGGTCTGCCGCTGCTTTCCTTTGCCGCCCTGGCTGCTATCTGGTTAAAGGGGCCGTTTCTGTGGTTGATGGTGCACCTGGTGGTCGGGCGCCCTGTGTCTCTTCCTGTGGTGCATTTCGCGCCCTTTTTGCTGGTTGCCCTGATGCTGGTGTTCAAGCCCGCCTGGCTCATGGCATTGGGGCAATTGGGCCTGCTGCAGGCGCTGGTGTATCTGCTGCTGTCGCTTCAATTATTGCGCTTGTCGCGCGCGCGTCTGCTGCGGATTTATCGTGAGTTTCCCAACACTAGTTATTACTGGTTGCTCTGGGTGGTGGCTGGGTTGCTGGTGGTGATGCTGGTGGATTTTGTTTTGATGGGACTGATCTTTGTGCGGCAGATTTTGCTGCTGGATCTGATTGAAATTATGTCCTGGTGTATTGCCGGCTATCTGTTATCCATAAGTTTTTTCAGCGTTTATCGGCCACAGATTTTTTTTCACCAGGCCCGGCAAGGCGATGCGTCTTTAGTGGCAGCTGAGGCGATTGAAGCCGCGCAGGTAATTCAGGAAAAAACCTGGCGGGAACTGGATGAAAGCCTGGCCAGGCAACTGGCACTGCAGCTTGAGCAGTTGATGGAGCGGGATTCGCTCTACCGCCAGGGGGAGTTGTCGCTGGCGCAGCTGGCGGAGCGTTTGGGGGTGAGCGTGCACCAGGCCTCGGAGTTGCTAAATGTGCATCTCGGGTTGAGTTTTTACGATTACCTGAATCGCTATCGCCTGGACTACGCCTGCGCCCTGTTGCGCAACCCCGGCTGCGAGTGGCGCATTCTGGATGTAGTGTTCGAATCCGGTTTTAGCACCAAAAACTCCTTCTACCGCTGCTTCCGCGCCGCCTATGGCATTACCCCTGCCGAGTACCGCAATCGCCACCTCGACAAGGGCCTGGCCAGCGCCCAGGTTTAGGGGTTAATCCCAGAAGCCAAGGCGGTAGAGCTTCATTGCTTTGACGCCCTGTTCAAAAAAATGGTGATTGGCCTGAAAGTCCGGCTGGGTCGAATAGCTGCTCAGGTCCTCGGCCGAATTCCACTGCACCAGTACGACTAAATCCGGCGGTGTTATCTCGCCCTGGGTGAGCAGGTCGTAGCGTGATCCGGGCAATTTAAGCAGGGTTTTGGCGCCCAGCTGGTCGCGCAGCGCCTGAGTGCCCTGATAGTAGTGGCCATAGGCGCTGGCATCCTTGAGCCAGAGCAGGGCGACACTGTAGGTTTTGCTTTTATCCAGGTTCAACTCCAGCGGCGCCTTAATGTCCATATCAATAGATTGCAGTTGGTTCCAGGCCTGGCCGCGCAGCGGTTTGTAATCCTTGAGGTAAACCGGGTTGGTGCGAATGCTGTTGGCGGCCGCCTTGCTTGGCCAGAGATAAAGCCCTGAGCCATCGGGGTTGTCCTCACTCAGCAACTTCACCGGTTTAAAGGTGGTCAGCTCCTTCATGCCCGCTGTCGCGGCGGCGGGAAAGGCGAAGGCGAAATATTTTTCGCGTACTGCCTCGGCATTGGCTTTGTTTTCACTTAACACAAAAGTCAGTAATTGACCCGGCTGCAGTATTTCGGCCTGAACGGCCAGAGTATGCAGCATTAACAATCCTGCGCAGGCAATCCTGGCCAGTGGACGAATAATAGTTTTCATTGGCAAATCTCCGTTTAAGTTGGGAGTCGCCATCACAGGCTAAAGGCTCCGCAAGGGAGTCCCGCTCGATCAAACGTGACCAGCATTTTGCCCCAGTCTTTCCGTCTCGATCCTAAGTGACGCCCGAGCTTTAGGCTGTCGTTATCTTTTCCCGGCCGCTGGTGAATAACACACCGGTTGGTTTAACCCTGGGCATATGGAGAACTGCAGATGTTAAAAATAATGGCTGTGAGCCAACGGCTGCGCGCGCTGGGCCTGAGCTTGGTGCTTGGTTGTTGCGCCTGTGCAGAGGCGGCGACAGAGTTGGGGGATTTTAGCGGCAGTCCCCAGGACACCTGGGACGGGCTGCGCCAATTGGGTATTGAAGTGCGCAATTTCTATCAGCCTAATCTGCTCAATCCCGACGAGCAGCTATTGCGTCGCTACCTG
>CBIMZH010000207.1:0-5459 GCA_966248255.1 uncultured Cellvibrio sp. | reverse complement strand
GGTGGCGCCAAGCAGCTGATCCAGATTTTGACCGGGCGCGAAGTGCCCAGCGGTCACCACTCGGCGGACTCAGGCATTATCTGCGTAAACGTGGGCACGACTGTTGCCGCCTGGCGTGCGGTGCGCTACGGCGAGCCGCTGATTTCACGCATCACCACTGTGGTCGGCCAAACCCTGGCCAGCCAGCGCAATATTGAAGTGCTTTTGGGTACGCCGATTGACTATGTGCTGCAGGCTCACGGCTATCAGCCGCAAAACCCGGCACGGGTGATTATGGGCGGGCCCATGATGGGCTTTACCCTGCCCGACCTCACAGCACCGGTGATTAAAACCACCAACTGCCTGCTGGCACCCACGGCTAAAGAGCTGCCGCTGCCAGCGCCAGCCCAGGCCTGTATTCGCTGCGGTATCTGCGCCGAAGCCTGCCCCGCCAGCCTGCTGCCACAGCAGCTGTTCTGGTACGCCCAGGCGGAAGACTACGATCGCCTGGAAGCGCACAATTTATTCGACTGCATAGAGTGCGGCGCCTGCTCCTATGTCTGCCCCAGCAGTATTCCGCTGGTGCAGTACTACCGCGCCGCCAAGGGTGCGATTCGCCTGCACGATATCGAAAAAGAAAAATCCGACCGCTCGCGTCAGCGTTTCGAATTCCGCCAGGCGCGTATCGCCAAAGAGGAAGCCGAAAAAGAAGCCAAGCGTTTGGCCAGACAAAAAGCTGCCGAAGAAGCCAAAAAGAAACTGGCCGAAAAAGCCGCCGCTGCGCCTGAAACCAGTGCAACTGCCACACCAGCCGGTGATGTAGTTAGCGCTGCAGTAGCCAAAGCCCAGGCGGCACAGCAATCGCCGGACGAACAAAAAGCCAAGCTGGAGCGCATACTCGCCGCCGCCAAAAACGGCCTCGACTTCGCCCACAAACCCCTGGTGGCCAATGAGCCAGGTGGTGTGGTCAGCGAAGAGCAGCTGGAAAAGCAAAAAGCGCGCATCAAGCAGGCCGAACTTAAAGTCGCCGAAGCCGAGAAAAAGCTCGCTGAATTTACTGCCAGCGCCGCCGCACCTGCGGCAACAACACCGGCCGCAGCTCCAGCTGCCGATGACCCAGTGGCTGCCGCTATCGCCCGCGCCCAGGCCAAGATGACCATGTCACCCGCGGAAAAAGCCAAGGCCAACTACGAGTCGCTGCAATCGCGCCTGAGCAAAGCCCAGGAAAAAGCCGCCGCCGCCAAAGCCGAAGGCGCCAGCACTGCCGATGCTTTGCAACAGGGTGTGGACAAGCTGCAACAGAAACTGGCCGAAGCCGAAGCGGAATTAAAAGCACTCGGTTTGGAAATTCCCGCGGCCGAAGCCGCGCCTGCTCCAGCCGCTGAAGCCGCCTCCGCCGAACAGAGCGCCGCCCAGGCCGCCATCGACAAAGCCAAAGCCAAAGCGGCTGCCCTCGCCGGCATGAGCGACGAGGAAAAACGCGCAGAGCAATTGCAGTCACTGCAAGCCCGCCTGCAAAAAGCCCGCGAGCGATTGGCTAAAGCCGAAGCGGAAAACGACGCAAATATTGACGCCTTCCGCGCGGGAGTAACCAAGCTGGAAGAGAAGTTAAAGGAATTTGAAACGGTTTAATGGCGACGCCACCTATGTATATTTGGTACCAAAAAAGGAAGCTTGTCGGTTTAGTTGAAAAACTAGCCATATACAACGACAAAGGCGCCGCTTGGGCTGGTCACAATGAAGAACGAATTATAGTGGAACGCCAAAAGCTGCTCGATCAAATCCAAACACAGATAGCTGTGCTGGGAGAAAACAGAATTTCATCAGCTTTATTGGATGCACTAAGAAACGGAAGTTTAGAAAGTGACATCACCGGAAGATACATAGACGTCGCCAAACAAACCAAGTAATAGCCCAAGTGAAATAGCTGGGCGCGGCACCCCGGGGCCCCCATGCGAGTTCGCCGAGCATCGCAGGGCGCTAGGGTAAAACGGGCAGGACGCCCGTTTTAGGTTTGATGGGACAGGACGTCACATCAAACCGACCCGTAGGCGCGCGAGAAGCGCAGGAATCACGAACGAACTGGGGTGCCTTTTCTTTTGGTTACTTTTCTTTGGGCAAGCAAAGAAAAGTAACTCGCCAACAGGCGAAAGGGAAAGTTAAACAGAAAACACTTTTTGACTATGGCAGATTGCAACTGCCCAGCAGAGAAACCCAATGGCGTTATTAAATATCACCTCTCCCCATGCCCAGGGTGCTAACCGCACCGGGCGGCTGATGCGTTTAGTGGTCTATGCCACTATTCCCGGCGTGGTCGCGCAGAGTTATTTTTTTGGTGTAGGAGTCATTATCAATGTGATTCTGGCCAGTATTCTGTGCATGGGACTGGAAGCGCTGGTGATGAAACTGCGTCAGCGCCCAGTGGGTTTTTATTTGCGCGATTGCAGTGCGCTGGTGACCGGTGTGCTGCTCGGCGTTTCGCTGCCGCCCTACTGCCCTTGGTGGCTGCTGCTGTCGGCGGCGCTCTGCGCGATTATTCTGGCGAAGCAACTTTACGGCGGCATGGGTTTTAATCCCTTTAACCCGGCGATGGTGGCCTATGTGCTGCTGCTGATTTCCTTCCCGGTGCAGATGACTCAGTGGCCAACCCCGGCGCCTGTGCTGGCCGATGGCCATACACTGCCCAGCCTGGTTGCAGCGCTGGAAAAGATTTTTATGGGTACCCAGATAGACGGCTATAGCTCCGCCACTGTGCTCGATTTGATGAAGCAGAACAAAAGCCAGACACTCACTGACCTCTACCAGCTGGAACCTATGTTTGTGCATGGCCGCTGGGCAGGCGCCGGTTGGGAGTGGGTGAATATTGCCTATCTGCTGGGCGGTATTTATCTGCTCAGCCGCAAGGTTTACACCTGGCACGCGCCTGTCTCCATGCTGGCGGCACTGGCGCTTATGGCAGCGATTTTTTATGACGCGGGCAGCTCTGCCTCCGGCGGTTCACCGCTGTTTCATCTGCTCTCGGGCGCGACTATGTTGGGTGCATTTTTTATTGTCACCGACCCGGTAAGTTCGGCAGTCAGCACCAAGGGCCGCATTATTTACGGCGCCGCCATAGGTGTGCTGATTTATGTGATTCGCAACTGGGGCACTGGCTACCCGGATGGTGTTGCCTTTGCCGTTCTGCTGCTTAATTTTGCCGCGCCCTTTATCGATTACTACACCACGCCGCGCGCCTATGGCCATAAAAAGCCGCGCCATGCGACTGACTCTACACCGCGCGATGGAGGCCACTGATGCTCGGACAATCCATCAGTAAAAACAGCCTGATTCTCGGCCTGTTTGCTTTGGCCACCGCCGGCACCCTGGCGCTGACCAACCTGGGCACTCAGGACCGCATAGCCGCCGCCGAGCGCGCGGCCCAGCAAAAGGCGCTGTTTGAAGTACTGCCACCCAGCACCCACGACAACGACCTGCTCGCCGATATAATTCCTGTTCCAGCAGATGCCATGGAGGCTTTGGGCCTGACCGAAGCATCGAGCATTTATGTCGCACGCAAAAATGGTGAAATAGAAGCCGTTATAGTCCCGGCTATGGCCCACGATGGTTACTCGGGCGATATCGCCATGATTGTCGGCGTTAACCGCGATGGCAGCATTGCCGGGGTGCGCGTGCTCAAGCACAAAGAGACCCCCGGCCTGGGTGACAAAATCGATGCCAAAAAAAGCCCCTGGGTTTTACACTTTGGCGGCAAGAGCTTAAGCCTGCCAACACCTAACCTGTGGAAGGTGAAAAAAGACGGCGGCGAGTTTGATCAGTTTGCCGGGGCGACGATTACCCCGCGCGCCATGGTGAAACAGATTCACAAGGTGCTGGAAGTTGTTGCCAGCCATCGCCAGGTTTTATTTAACGAAGCAGCGGCAGCTGCAAGTGAGGGCGCCCATGAGTAACCCCAATTACGGCGAAATTATTCAAAAAGGCCTGTGGAGCAATAACCCGGCGCTGGTACAGCTGCTCGGCCTCTGCCCGCTGCTGGCGGTAAGCTCCACAGTAGTTAACGCCCTGGGTCTGGGCATTGCCACCCTGCTGGTGCTGATTATCTCCAACTGCGTGGTGTCCTTAATTCGCAATCACGTCAGCGATGCTGTGCGCCTGCCAGCGTTTGTGATGATTATCGCCTCGGCGGTAACCTGCACCGAATTGCTGATGAAAGCCTTCACCTACGAGCTCTACCAAATCCTCGGTCTGTTTATTCCACTGATTGTGACCAACTGTGCCGTGCTTGGCCGCGCTGATGCCTTTGCCAGCAAGAACAAACTCTTCCCCGCCTTTGTTGACGGGGTGATGATGGGCCTGGGCTTTATGCTGGTGCTAATCGTCGTGGGTGCAGTGCGCGAACTGCTGGGTACCGGCCATTTGTTTGCTGATATGCAGCTCATTTTTGGTGAGGGCGCGCGCAACTGGCAGCTGAATGTATTTGGCGCTAGCTACCCCAATGTGATTTTTGCCCTGCTGCCACCTGGGGCGTTTATAGTCGTGGGCTTTTTAGTGGCGGGCAAAAATGTGATTGATGCCAAGCTTAAAGCGCGCGCCGATGCGCGTAAAACCCAGCAGGCGGTTAAAGGCAGCAAGCGCGTGCGCACTACCGGCACCGTCAGTTAAGCCAAATTTCACCGGGGTTACTCGCGTCATTCACCATCAAGCCAAGCCCCGCTCGCGGCTTGGCTTAGTCAAATGCAGGCTTTGGCCTGTCATAAAATTGCTGTAAGCTCCCCAGTTCCTATCCGCTTTTCCCCTCGCCCATTTGTCACAACCAGGAGTCGTTTATGTTTGACAAAGAAAACCTCATTCATCTGTTTAATCAATATGTTGCTCCCTGGAGCCTGAAAATCGTTTTTGCCCTGCTGATTTTTATCATCGGTCAACTGGTAGCAAAAACCATCAGCAAAATTATTGGCAAGCTGATGAGCCACACCAAGCTGGATAAGATTCTGGTGGACTTTATTCGCTCGCTGGTGAATGCGCTGATTATGGTGTTTGTGATCATCGCCGCGCTGGATCAGCTGGGGGTAAACACCAATTCAGTGATTGCCGTATTGGGTGCTGCAGGTTTAGCGGTAGGTTTGGCGCTGCAGGGTTCGCTGCAAAACTTTGCCGCGGGTTTTATGCTGCTGGTATTCCGCCCCTTCAAAGCGGGCGATTTTGTGGAAGCGGCAGGCACCGCCGGTGTAGTGGATAAAATTGGTATTTTCTCCACCACCCTGCACACAGGCGACAACAAGCTGGTGATCATTCCCAATGGCGCCATCTACGGAGGCAACATCATCAACTACTCCGCCATGGGCACCCGCCGCATCGATATGATTTTTGGCATAGGCTATGGCGATGACCTGAAAAAAGCGCGCGATATTATTGCCCAAGTGGTCGCCGCTGAAGAGCGCGTATTAAAAGATCCAGAGACACTGATAGCGGTGGGCGAGCTG
>CBIMZH010000206.1:0-5461 GCA_966248255.1 uncultured Cellvibrio sp. | reverse complement strand
ACTCCGGGTATTTGCCGAAGATATGCTCGCGGGTGTAGGCGCCGCCATTGGCCTTGTAGTTTTGCATTTCGCCATCGACCACTTCGTCCATGCGCTTTTGCAGCAGGCCGGTTTTGTCTTTAGCTAAGAGTTCATCCCAACCGCGACCCCAAAGTACTTTGATCACGTTCCAGCCGGCACCGCGGAAGACGCCTTCCAGCTCTTGCACGATTTTGCCGTTGCCACGCACAGGGCCGTCGAGGCGCTGCAGGTTACAGTTGATGACGAAAATCAGATTGTCCAGCTTCTCGCGCGCCGCCAGGGAGATAGCACCCAGGCTTTCCGGCTCATCGCACTCACCGTCGCCAAGGAAGGCCCAGACCTTACGGTCAGTCACAGGAGTCAAACCACGCGCTTCCAGATAGCGGTTAAAGCGGGCTTGATAAATAGATTTGATTGGTCCCAAACCCATAGAAACGGTTGGGAACTGCCAGTAGTCGGGCATCAACCAGGGGTGTGGGTAAGAGGACAGACCACCGCCGTTTACTTCGCGACGGAAATTATCCAAATGGGATTCGTTCAAACGGCCCTCAACGAAGGAGCGCGCGTACATACCGGGGGATACGTGGCCCTGGAAATAAATCAGGTCGCCAGGAGTGTCGCCATCGTTACCGCGGAAGAAGTGGTTAAAACCTACATCATACAAAGTGGCAGAAGAGGCAAAAGACGCAATGTGACCACCCAGGCCATCGTCATTGTCATTAGCTTTCATCACCATCGCCATGGCGTTCCAGCGCACGATTGAGCGAATTTTGCGCTCTAATTTGGCATCGCCTGGCGATTTAATTTCTTTCTCAACAGGAATTGAGTTGCGATAAGGGGTTTGGATAGAAGAAGGCTGTTCGATGCCTTTGTTTACAGCAGTCTCAGAAAGAGCTTTTAAGAGGTAAGCCGCACGATCTTTACCTCCATGGCGAATTACGGATTCTAAGGCATCCAGCCACTCTTTCGTTTCAATGGCATCGATATCTTGTAGCATTCAAATCTCCTCAGCCATGCGCACTGGGCACATATCAACCTTGCAGTAGTCAATAAACGGGAATTTGTAACCGGTGTTTCCTGGTCGGCCCCAGCGAAATAAAAAGCGAAAAAGCTAGTAATTTCAAAGGGTTATCGGTGAATAATCCATTTCGGGTGAGCAAAAAAATCCACGAATTCTTACATAAGTGGGAATTTTTTACCAGCCCTGACCGGAAAGGTAACACTCCGAAGGGGCACCCAAAGGGTGCGTAATCCGCGCAACCCGAAAGTATTTGTTTCGTCTTCGAACACAGGTCCGGGTTCGGGATGGGGCAGGCATTATTACTCAAAGCCCTCGAAACCACCAAGGGCTGCACCTGAATTTTTTACATTAAGTTATACAGACTTGCACCTAAAACCAGCTGGCTTTTCCAGCTGGGTTATCAAGGCTGAAAAAAGCCCGGCTGGGTGCGTTTGAAATCTTCCAAATTCACAATGGGAGGAAGCTCGTCTGCTTGCTCGCCGGCACTGCCATTCAGCCAGAGCCGATGCGCCGGATTCAAAAACACCTGCTGATAAAAAGCTTGGTAGGCCTCCGCCGAAAAACCATCTAGAGCCCCCACTATCTGCTCCGCCAGCACAAAGTTACCGCGATGATTACAAATCATCGCCCAATAAAACTCGGCCTTTTCCTGCCAGCCGTAATGGGGCAGACGCAAACGCGTCTTGAGCCGATTTAACGCCAGATTGCGCACTTGCGGCTCGACATCTGCCGCTGCTTGCAACTGCAGTTTCAATTCTTCCATGGCGGCGGCGCTATCCAAACCCTGTGCGACAAACAAGCTACTCGCCAAAGGCGATGCGGGAATAGCGCCATATTTAGACTGCTCAAAATCCACCGCCCAAGCCTTGTCGCCTTTTAATTGCTGAGCGAGTATTTGCTGGGCGAGCAGCATATGCGCCATTTCATCAAACGCAGAAGAGCGCGCGGGCACCCAAAGCCCTACCCAAGTTGAATCGGCGCTACCTTGCAGCGGCAGCCTGCGCGCGCCATCAGCCATCCCCAGCGTTATAAATTTTTCGCTGGTCATGCCCCTACCCGTTTGGCGATCCAGCAGCTCATGCTCTACCAGCACAGCCAACTTTAACGCCTCCTGGCGAAAGTAATTGCCGTACACCAGCATATCCATATTGGCATCCAGCAATTGGTGGCTGACAAAGCGCGAAAAGCTGGCAAAGTCCATCTCCTGTAAAGCCTGCTGGATTTGCGCATCACTCCAGGACGGATCTCGCTGCACCTGAGCGACCAGCTCAGCAATTTGAGCAGGCACGGGTATCTGCTGACGATTGTGTAATTTGCGCAAGAGTTCTTCTTTAATCACCGCGAAGCGCTCTTGGGTGAAGGCTCCCTGGGCTATGGCATTAACGATTTTATTCAACAGCGAACTCTGTCGACCGGAAAAGCCCTGAAGCTTTAATTCGTAGCCGCGAGCACTGGCATTAAACGAATAGTGGATACCGGCAGCACCGGCATAGTAGGCGTATTCGCTGAGCTGATCATTGATTAGCGCGGCAAATACCTGCGCCTGAGCCGCGCCGGCAACGCTTGCCGCCACCAATGGCGATTTGATGTTAAACGCCAGCAGCGCCTGTGGCTGCTTGTAGAGGCGATCCTGGGCAAACCACACCCGGGAGCTTTGGTTTTCCATAATTAACTGGGGAAAGTTCTGCTTGTTGCCCGGCTCTTCCAGCAGTGAACTGCTTTTTACCGCCAGGCGCAGAGGAATAAGTGAGTTGTGCTCTGGCAGTGACAACGCCTGTTTGGCAGCGAGCTTAAGCTCCAGCAGTGGCGGCAATTGATAGCGAAGGTTATAGGGAACTTGCGATGGTGAACTCAACACCAGTGGCTGCACCTCAGGTGCAGTTAACTGCAATACCAGATTGCCTGGTGCAAGGCGATCCAGGCTGCGACGTATCAGTTTTTCATCATAGCCACTGAACAGCCATTGATTGCGCAGCACATCAGCTGCCTGATAATTGCGCAGGTTAAACGCCAATTCAGCCACAGTGCGCATGGGTGAATACTGATCGGCAAACTGGAACTGTAAATCTGCCATGGTTTGCAATTCTGCATAACGCCAGGGCGTTAACCCATGGCTGCGAACCTGCTCCAATTCATAAAACACCAGGGGTACAAGTTGCTCCCGCGCTTTTACGCCCTGTCGGGTTAAATCCAAATGAATTTGAAACAACCCCTGATGAGCGTTTAAACGCACCAATCCCGCAGAAACATTTTGCGCCCAGCCCAGGCGTTTGAGAAAGGATAGCAAGCTACCCTGCCCCTTTTGACTCACCAGATGAGCAATATAGTCATAGGGCTTCTTGCTGTAGGTGTCAGACTTAATAGGCACTGGAAAGCTGAAGCTCAAGCGGCGAACTTCCTGCTCGGGTTTTATTTCCAGGCTTACAGGCAAAGCTGCAGAATTTATCCTGGCTGCCGCGCCGTAACTGACGGCAGACTTAGCCGGCAAGTCGGCAAATTGCTCAACAACAGCTTGTTCCAGATCATCCAAAGGTTGCGCTGCCATGACCACCAGGCTAATCGCCCCTGGAGCAAAATTCTCCTGCAGATAGTGCGTCAGTTTTGCAGCGGGCGTATCAGCTTGCAGCGATTGCTCCACAGCGGCGTAGCGCAATTGAAAAAGGTCGGCAATCAGCTCGGCTTCGCGAACCTGGGCACCTGGCTTGTGCCAAACCAGCCCACCCGCAGGCGCGAGGCTGTTGAGGAATTTAGAGTTAACTCGAGGCTGTTTGAGGATTTTACCAAGATGCGCCAGCACCCCGGCAAACTGCGCCGCGTTTACCTCGATGGCGTAGGTGCTGCTATTGGCTTTGACATTGACATTAATCAGCCCGCCAGCGGCCTGGATTTGCTCCCTAAACTGCCCTTGCGCGTAGGTATCTGAAGGAAGATCCAGCAACTTTGCCGGCCAGCCAGGCAACCCGGTTACAAATGCCGGGTCCTGCATGCCGCCCAAAAAGAGATTTAACCCCAGCGCGCTGCGGGTTAGCGAGCTGTCAGAAACCAGCAACACCTGTAGGTGATTGGGCAGTTGCAGGTAGCGATATTCACGAGTGTCGCGCGAACTTTTAACAGGCGTTTCGCGGACTATTTGACTGTCTGACGAATTGGGTAAAGCCACTTGCACCTGGGCAGCTGCCGTACCCGGTTCGGTTTCACCAACACAAATATTGCAAATCGCCAGGAGGTAAACCCCGCAAACCTGAACCATCAGGTTGCGTGCGCGCCGACTGGAAAAATGATTGAGCATTAAGTCTCCTGTATTCTGCCCTGCGCCTTGCGTGGCGCGGTCAGAAAGCAGTGAATTCTGTTGCTAATGGGTTTTGCGCAACAAATAACAATAGGTACCCGCTTCTTCAACAGCCGCCTCCAGTACCTGTCCACTTAAATGGGCATAAGCCTGAAAATCGCGTACCGACCCGGAATCAGTCGCCAACACCCGCAAAACCTCGCCTATTTCAAGGTCGCGCAGCGATTGTTTGGCTTTCAGCAAGGGCAGCGGGCAACGCAAGCCGCGCGCATCCAACTCTTGCGCCACGGGACGTTGGCAACAGGCTAAAAAGTCATCCACAGGTATCCCCTTTTGCAATACTCACCAAGCTATCCAAGCTCAAAGCAAAGCCAGCGACAGCGGCAATTTTGGCTGTTTGCGGGCGAAAAATCCGAACCCTGCTCAAATTACTGAGTCAGAGAAGATTGCTAACCTAGTCTTTAAGTCGCAAAAAGGCTAGAGTAATTCGCCAATTTTTCCCCGCAGCGATTAAAGTCTGTGCAGTTTGCAGCTTCGCTGTACACGCCCGTCAAGGGCTCAGCTGTTTTGCAGGAGTTAGTCGCTACTGTGTTAAACCTTGCTCTTAAGGCTCCTAAATCGCGCGCCTTTATGTGCTGTATCCGCGTTATATCAACCCTGGGCTTAATCACCCCACTTCTAGTGGGCACCAACGGACTTAACGCCGATGAAATAGAGCTGCCCACCCTGGGCGATTCCAGCTCAATCACTATTAGCCCCTATCAGGAAAAAGTGCTCGGTCAAAAATGGTTGCGCGCATTTCGCAGTCAGGTGCCCACCTCATCCGATCCCCTGGTTATTGATTACCTGGAACAGCTGTTTGACCGCCTGCTGCCTTACAGCCAGTTAAAGGAAAAACACATTCAAATGGTGCTGGTGGAAAACCCCACTCTTAACGCCTTTGCCGTACCTGGCGGAATTATTGGTGTGCACACAGGGCTACTAAACTACGCCAAATCCGAGAATCAACTGGCCGCTGTATTTGCCCACGAAATGGGCCACTTAAGCCAGCGCCACTATGCGCGGCAACTGGAAAGTGAAAAGAAAATGATGCTGCCCATGCTCGCCGGTATGCTCGCTGGCCTGGTTCT
>CBIMZH010000205.1:0-5489 GCA_966248255.1 uncultured Cellvibrio sp. | reverse complement strand
CCCGCTGTCGCTGCCCGGCGTGCTGGCCACTATGGCGCAGCTGCTGTTTGGCGTGATCCTCGGCCTGATGCTGCAACTGGTGTTTACCATTTTCACCCTGGTGGGCGAGATTATCTCCACCCAGATGGGTATGAGCATGGCGCGCTACAACGACCCCACCAATGGTGTCTCCTCCTCGTCCATCATCTACCAGCTGTATTTTATTTTGCTGGTGCTGCTCTACCTGGCCAGCGATGGCCATCTGCTGGTGATTAGCGTCTTCTATCAAAGTTTTGTCTTCTGGCCGGTGGGCACCGGGCTTTACAGCCTGAGTTTGCAGGCGGTGGTGGCGGGTATCGGCTGGATGTTTTCCGCTGCGCTGCTGGTTGCCCTGCCGATTATTTTTGTGCTGATTCTGGTGCAGTTCTGCTTTGGCCTGCTCAACCGCATAGCCCCGGCGCTCAACCTGTTTTCGCTCGGCTTCCCCATCACCATTCTGGTGGGCCTGCTGTGTATTTTGATCACCCTGCCGCGCATGCCGCAGCAGTATTTGTTTTTAACCCATGAGCTGCTGGATACCTTGGCGCGCGTACTGAAGGAGAGCGGTCATGTCTGACGCCAACAGTGCCCAGGAGAAAACCGAAGAGGCCTCTGCCCAGAAGCTCAAAAAGAGCCGCGAGCAGGGGCAGGTCGCCCGCTCTAAAGATATAGCCACAGCGGTAACGCTGATTGCCGGCCTGCTCACTTTAAAAGCCTGCAGCGGTTTTTACCTGGCCAGCCTGGCCGAGAGTTTTCACCGCTGCTACCCCAACCTGGAGCACAGCCACTGGTACACAGAGGACCTGCCCGATTTAGTCGGTGAGCAGATACTGCTGCTGGCCAAATTAATGCTGCCGCTGTTTGCCGGCAGTGTGCTGGTGATTATCAGCTCGCTGGTGCCCGGCGGCTGGACCTTTGCCAGCAAAAACTTTACCCCGCAATTTAATCGCCTGAACCCGATTAGCGGCCTGGCCAAACTGGTGTCGGCGCAAAACTGGACCGAGCTGCTTAAATCCCTGTTTAAAGTGATGGTGCTGGGCCTGATCGGCTGGTGTCTGGCGGTGGATACCTGCCAGCGCTTGATTGCCGCGCAGGAGTTGGATCTGGCCAGCGCCCTCAGTCAGTCATTCAATTTAATTTTTAACACCGCGCTGGGTTTGATCGGCGTGTTTATTGTGTTTGCGCTGGTGGACATTCCCCTGCAGCGTTTTTTCTTTTTGAAAAAAATGCGCATGACCAAACAGGAGCGCAAAGAGGAACACAAAAACCAGGAAGGCCGCCCCGAAGTTAAAGCGCGCATTAAACAATTGCAGCGGCAGTTGCTGCAGCGGCAGATTGGCCGCGCCATTAAAGATGCCGATGTGGTTATCGCCAACCCGCAGCACTATGCAGTTGCACTTAAGTACGACCCGAAAAAAGCCAAGGCGCCGTTTGTGCTGGCCAAGGGCGTGGACGATATGGCGCTCTACATTAAAACTCTGGCCGCCAAACACCAGCTGGAAGTATTGGAAATTCCGCCGCTGGCGCGGGCAATTTATTTCACCACTTCGATTAACCAGCAGATTCCCTCCGCGCTCTACACCGCGGTGGCCCATGTGCTGACTTACATCCTGCACCTGCGCGCCTGGCGCCAGGGGCGCAGGGCCAAACCCACTCTGGCAACCAACCTCCCAGTTCCCGCCGCCATGGCGGATGGAACAGCAAAGGGTACTAACGCATGAACCTGATCACTCAATTACTCAGCAGCCTGCGCGGCGGACGTATCGGCATTCCGCTGCTGCTCTTGTCGATACTGGCGATGATTATTCTGCCGCTGCCGCCGCTGGTGCTGGACGCCCTCTTCACCTTTAACATTGCGGTGGCGATTCTGGTGGTGCTCACCAGCGTCTCGGCGCGCAGCCCGCTGGATTTTTCGCTGTTCCCCACGGTGATTCTGGTTACCACCCTGATGCGCCTCTGTTTGAACGTGGCCTCCACCCGGGTGGTACTGCTCGAAGGCCATGAGGGCACAGGCGCTGCCGGTAAGGTTATTGAAGCCTTTGGTGAGGTGGTCATCGGCGGTAACTTTATCGTCGGTATGGTGGTCTTCCTGATTTTGATGATCGTCAACTTCATCGTAATCACCAAGGGTGGTGAGCGTATTTCCGAAGTGACCGCGCGCTTTACCCTGGATGCACTGCCCGGTAAACAAATGGCGATTGACGCCGACCTTAACGCCGGTTTGATCAACCAGGAAGACGCGAAAAAACGTCGCCAGCAAGTGGCAAAAGAAGCTGACTTTTACGGGGCGATGGACGGTGCCTCCAAGTTTGTGCGCGGCGATGCCATTGCCGGTATTTTGATTCTGTTGATCAACCTGTTTGGCGGTTTCGCCATAGGCATGTTTGTGCACGACCTGAGCGCCAGCCAGGCCTTCCAACAGTATGCCCTTATGGCCATAGGTGATGGCCTGGCCGCGCAAATCCCGGCGCTGCTGCTGTCTACTGCCGCGGCCATTATTGTTACCCGCATTAACGAATCCAGCGAAATTACCGATCAGGTGCAGAGCCAGCTGCTGGCCTCGCCGGGGCTGCTGTACACAGTGGCGGGCATACTGTTTTTGCTCGCACTGGTGCCGGGCATGCCGCACCTGGCGTTCCTCAGTTTTGCCGGGCTTATCGGCTTTATCGCCTGGCGGGTAAGTAAAAATCCGCACCCAGCGGAAAACCCGCTGGACCAGGTAGATGCGCTCAGCCAGGCCATGAGCCAGGAGCAGCCACAGCTTGCCTGGAACGATATTCCCGCGGTGGAAACTGTGTCTATTTCCCTCGGCTACAAACTGGTGGGCCTGGTTAGCCAACCCGATGCCCCGCTCACCCAGCGGGTGCGCGGCGTGCGCCAGACACTGTCGGAAAGCCTCGGTTTTTTGCTGCCGGAAATTCACATTCGCGACAGTTTGAAACTCAAAGCTTCGCACTATCAGATTTATATCAACGGCGAAAAAATTGAAGGCGCCGAGCTGCACACCGACCGCATGATGGCGATTCCCTCACCGGAAGTTTACGGCGAGATTGACGGCATACTCGGCACCGACCCCGCCTACCAAATGCCGGTGGTGTGGATTCTGCCCAGCGAAAAAGCGCGCGCGCTGAATTTGGGCTATCAGGTAATCGACATCGCCAGCGTAATTGCCACTCACCTCAACAAAGTGATTCGCAGCCACCTGCCGGATATTTTTAAACACGATGATGTGGAGCATATGATGGCGCGCCTGACCCAGCTGGCGCCCAAGCTGGCGGAGGCACTGAAAGGCCAACTCAGCTACACCCAACAGCACAAGGTGTATCGCCAGCTGCTGCAGGAAGAAGTTTCACTCAAAGACATAGTCACTCTGGCCACCGCCTTGGTGGAGGGCAGTGAAAGCAGTAAAGACCCGGTGCTGCTCGCCGCCGATGCGCGCTTTGCCTTGCGCCGCAGCATTGTCTCCAGCATTGCCGGTGAACGCAGCGAAATTGGCGTGTTTGTACTGGACAACAATTTGGAAAATACGCTGATGAGCGCGGTGACCATCGCCCGTCAATCCGGCCCGGTGAGCCTGGACAATGTGCCGGTGGAACCCAACCTGCTCAACCAGTTGCAAACCACTATGCCGGTAGTCAAAGAAAAACTGCGCAAAGAGGGCCACCCACCAATACTCGCGGTGACGCCGCAACTGCGCCCGCTGCTGGCGCGCTACGCCAAGGTATTCAGCCCCGGCCTGCACGTGCTCTCGCAAAATGAAATCCCCGATAAACTGGGCGTAAGCGTACTGGGCACCCTGGGCTAAGCATTCGCCAAGGCAAAAATTATCGGCGAAAAAAAAGCGCTTGCGGTAAATACCCAAGCGCTTTTTTATTGGCGGAATCATCGCAAAAAATTATCTGGACTCTTATTAAACGCGGCTGGTGTTTAACGCGACGGGTATTTAACGCGAGTCGTATTTAACGCAGCTTGTGTTTACCGCGGGTCGTATTGAACCAGGTTCGCAGCCAAGTCGCGTCAGGTACCCGCCTCGCCGCGGGTGGCATCGCGCAGTGCGCCCATACGATCCACCAGTGCATCAAATTCCGCCGAGGGCTGCATCAGCAGACAACCGGTTTCCCAGTGGCCGGTTTTGGGGTTTTCTGCGCACCACTGAGTGCGCGCGCGCACATCCACCTGCAGCACTTCAGTTTCATTTAAACGCATGCGCAAACGCAGCGGCAGTATCTCCCCCGGCGGCAGCTGAGTATCGGCCACCAGCTTGAGCCCCGAGTAGGAGACATCGCCCACATAACCCAAAAACAGACCATTCTCCGGGTTGGACACCTTGACCCGAAACAGTGAGCGAAAAGGATAACGGCTGTGCTGGCGCATAGTGAATGTCACTCGTGTAATCAACAGATCGATAAACATTGTAGTAGCCGCCAGTAAAGACTCTGGCGCTAAACAATGAACAGGCGACCAAAGCCGCCTGCGCATTAAATTTTTATCCAGCGCTTAACCCACCCCTAGCCCGCACTCAACCGCGACAGCGCCTGTGTTTCAGCGCTAAGGGGCAACAAGGCCAGGAAAAATGGCTGGCCATAGGCGGCATCAATCGCCACCGCAAAAAAATAAAATAAGGAGCAGGCTGGGGTTTTTTATTTTGCTCCACTCAAAATAGCGCACCATTTCGGCTCACACTGCGTGTAAATAGGTATCAGATTCAAATTCTGAAAAGGTGCATTTTCGCTTTGTTTTTCGCTGTTTTTGCGGTGCGCGCGGCTGCGCGACTGATGCGTTTTGTTATTGAATTAAAAAAAGTTTTTCTATTTTTTCGCAGAGAAAAAGGCAAAATGTTTGCGCCGCTTTTTGTGCAATTTTTAACGACAACCTAAAAATTGGGCCTCGCTTTTGCATAATGCCTATTAGCCCCTGCTGCGCTTTCGCCCGCGGCAGCCGGGATGAGTCGCGTTGTTTCGGCGCTGCAGTTCACTCAGGGATATGTGATGAATTCTGTCATTCGGCATTGTGCAGGTTTACTGGTCTGGCTGTTGCTCTGCCCCTGGGCGCTAGCCGAGGCGAGCTATACCCTGGGCGCCGGCGACGAGATCCGCCTGTCGGTTTACGGCCAGCCCGACTTAACCACCGAAACCCAGATAGGCGCCGAGGGTTTTGTTGAAGTGCCCCTGGTCGGCCGGGTGCTCCTGGCCGGGCGCAGCGCCAGCCAGGCGGCGCAAACCATTGCCAGTGAGTTTGAACAGGGCAATTTCTTAAAGCACCCCCAGGTCAATATCCTCATCACCCAATACCGCAGCCAAACCGTCTCTGTTCTGGGCAAGGTCAATCACCCGGGGCGCCTGGTACTGGAGGGGCCAACCTCGCTCACCCAGGCACTGGCCTGGGCTGGCGGTATCGCCAGCGATGGCAGCGAGCGGCTGATCCTGATTCGCAGCAGCAACAGCGGCAGGCAGGAGCGCCAGGAATATGAT
>CBIMZH010000204.1:0-5515 GCA_966248255.1 uncultured Cellvibrio sp. | reverse complement strand
GCCTCGTCATCTACCCTGTCATACCAGATGCCATAACTATCGCCCTGCCAGATCTGCAAGTGAAACATATAGGCCGTCAACAGCGCCACCAAGCCTGGGCCCAGCGCCCTTGGGTCCAATAAGGCATAGCTGCAAAGTGCAAAGCCCAGACTGTGGCAAAATATCAGGCCCCTCACCGAGGATTTCCGCCTTGGCTTAAAGCTTAAGTAATTTAAAAAGAACCACCATTTCAACCACACCGGCGTGTTGCGCCACACATCAGAATTTTTATCCAGCATAAGTCGCTCCTGGGTTAGGGTTGGGATATCCACTTCAAGCACAGCAGCGAGGCATTTCAAGGTTTCTACACTGGCGTTCTGGCCACTTTCAATCCGTTGAATCGTCCGCACACTTAAGCCGGACATTTGTGCCAATTGCTCCTGCGACAGGTGGCGAGCAATGCGCAGTTGTTTCAAAACCATAAAAATACTCCAGCCTCTGTGAGCCCCAAGGATGCGCTGATACTAGCCTGGCGGTGACGAAAATACCCCGACAATTGCCCGACAGGGCCAGTTTTAACTGCCTGGGCTATTCTTTACGGGCGGCGTAGTCTTGCGCGTGCGATGGTGGCGAGTTGCCGGTTGAGCGCAGCTGGTTATAATCCACTAGTGTGCAAGAAAACTCTGCAAGCTGCGTTTCGCGCCGGCAAGGGAATAGCCGGAGTGCCCATTAACGCCTACGACATGTTGGTTAGATATGACAATAAAAATGAAGCACAAGTTAATCCTTCTCGGCCTGGTGCCCTGTGTTGTGTTGGTGCTGGCGCTGCTCAGTTTGGTTAGCTGGCGGATGGCCAAGGTGGCGCAGGATGATATGAAAATTCTGCGCGATACCCTATTGGATGCCAAAAAATCCGAGCTGCAGCACTCGCTGGATATAGCCCTCTCGGTCATCAAGCCCTATTTGGATTCAGCGGAGCCAGAGGCCAAAGCCCAGGCGATTGCCGCGTTGCAGCGTCTTAAGTACGGTAAGGATGGCTATTTTTTTGGTTACGACGGCCATTCGGTGCGGGTGTTTTCCGGCAGTGACACAGCCAAAATTGGCACCAGTTTTAGCGACTATAAGGATGTGAACGGTGTTTACCTAATCAATGATCTGGTTAAACAGGGGCAGGCGGGCGGCGGCTATGTCACCTACCATTTTCCGCGTCCGGGCAACGATACGCAGGCTTATCCCAAACTGAGCATTGCCACCTGGATTGGCAAGTGGGATCTGATGCTGGGCACTGGCTTTTACATCGACGATATAGACGCGATTGTGGCTAAGGCGGAGCAGATGAGTCAGCAGCACATAGCGCAAACTCTGGTGCAAATTTTTATGGTGACGGCAGTGATTCTGGTGCTGGTATTGGCCATGGCGCTGCTGATGGCGCAGCGGACTCTGGCACCGATCAATGCCCTGGCGCAAAGCCTGCGCGACATTGCCAGCGGCGGCGGCGATCTGACGCGTCGTCTGCACAAGACTCAGGATGATGAGCTGGGCGAGGTTACCAGCGCCTTTAACGAGTTTGTTGGCAGTATTCATCTCCTGGTTAGCCGGGTCAAAGACTTAACCCAGGCTCTTACCAAGGTGAGTGAGTCTGTTGCCAGTAATACCACCGAGACCTTTCAGATCCTCGATCTCCAGCGCGAGCAGACCCTGCAGGTCGCCAGTGCAATCAATGAAATGGCCGCCTCGGCCCAGGAGGTTGCACGCAGTACCCAGGATGCGGCAGCGGCGGCGGACTCTGCCGAGCAATCCACTCATAGCGCCGAGCAGACGGCGGGCCAGTCAATTGCGCAAATTCATGAGTTGTCGGCGGAAGTGCGTTTGAATACCGAGGGCTTGAGCCAGCTGCAGGACAATGTGGAAGGCATAGGCAAGGTGCTGGATGTGATTCGCGGCGTGGCCGAGCAAACCAATTTGCTCGCTTTGAATGCCTCGATTGAGGCGGCGCGGGCCGGTGAGCAGGGGCGCGGCTTTGCCGTGGTTGCCGACGAGGTGCGCGCGCTGGCTGCGCGCACTGCAGATTCTACCCAGGAGATACACACCATGATGCAGCGCTTGCAGGCCAGTACCGCCAGCGCCAGTGACTCCATCAAGCGCAGCCTTGCCAAGGGCGATACCTCGGTGCAATTGGTCGGCGCCACTGCCGAGGTTCTGCGAAATATCAGTCAGCAGGTGAGCACTATTAATCAACGCGGCTTGCAAATCGCCACGGCCGCTGAGGAGCAAACCCAGGTCATTGAATCCATAAATGCCAGCATGCACCAAATTGCGGATGCCACTGAGTCCGCGAGTCAAAGCGCATCTCACTCCCACAGCCTGGGCGGCGAGGTTAAACAAATTGGCCAGCAGCTGCAGGCCTTAATTGGCCAGTTCAGGTTGTAAGTTGCCGCGTCTGGCGCTGTAACCCTGGCTTTTGCCGGGCCAAGATCGCCCCGGATTAATACCTGGGGCTTGCATTATCACAGGGCCTGTTTGCCGAGTCAGTGTGCATAGCGCTGGCCATTCACCGAGGCAAAACCGCCACTCACCGAAGTTAAGCCCCCGACAATTTTTATCGCGTTACTCTGGGCTCTCGCTAATTAGCGCAGCTTTATTCACCATTAGTTTCACTTCCAGGGAGAAACCCAGATGAATACCAATACATTGGATAGCAACCAGCTTAAAGCCAATCTCGGCGATAGCCGTATTTGGCTGCGCCTGGTGTTTATGGCGCTGTTTGTCATTATGCTCAATATTTCCGGCGTGCTTATGTGGGGCATCTGCCTGGTGCAATTTGTGTTTGTCGCCGCCACAGGTGCAACCAATCCAAAACTGCTCAGCCTGGGCGCCAGCCTGGGGCGCTATATTCACCAGGTGCTGGACTTCCTTAGCTTTAATACCGAGCAGCGCGCTTTTCCGTTTGCTGACTGGCCATTTGCCGACCGGTCATTTACCGAGAGCGGATGTGCAGGCACGGCAGAAAAGGATTGCCGCCAACAAGCGCCGCGCTCGGCGGAAACTAAAGCGCAGGACGAAAACAATAAGGCCAAAAGCGATAGCAATGAGGTTATAGTTTTGGGCCGCGACAGCACAGATAACCAAAGCACTGATAACACTAACCCGCCGCAATAGTGTCGGGTCGAGGATTTGACGATGAGTAATAACAACGGACAACTAAAGCCCAGATACCTGTTGGGGGCGGCGCTCATACTCATAGCCATAGCCATGTTTCTCAACAATATCGGCTTTGGCTTTATAGGTGTGATTTTCAGCCTCTGGCCATTTGCGCTCATAGTGGCGGGCCTGGTGTTGTTACTGGGCAAGGATTCGGTGCCGCGTCGGCCGGGTTTGCTGCCGTATTTTTTAATTGGCCTGGGCGCGCTCTTTGTGCTGATTAAATTTCACCTGGTGAATTTCACCATAGGGGCAATCCTGCTGCCGCTGCTGCTGCTGTTTCTCGGCTTAAAAATATTGCGTCCAGGCAATCACAGCGGCAATCGTTTTTATCGCGGTCCCAGCGGGCAGGAGGGCGAGTCTCAAGCAGTGGATGAACAGTCCGCTAAGTGGGATTGGCGCACTCACGCAAATCCGGGCAAGGCATCGGCGGTTAATCAGGATTACAGCGGCGAGCGCATAGATATTTTTTGTCTGCTCTCGGGCGCGGATTACTCCACCCGCTCACTCAATTTAACCGGCGGCAATGTGGTTACCATTTTGGGCGGAGCCGATATAGATATTCGCGATGCCGATACTCAGGCCGATGAAATAGTGCTGGAAATCACCTCGGTGATGGGCGGCGTAGATTTAAAAGTGCCTGCCCATTGGCAGGTGATTATCCAGGTGGTGCCGGTAATGGGCGGCATCTCCAATAAAACCACTTGCCTGGCGGAGCGCATGAACCTGCCCAAGAAGCGGCTGCTGATTACCGGCACTGTGGTGATGGGCGGCATAGACGTGCGCAACTAGCCGGATCAGCAGCATGCATCCACTCATGAGTTCCTACCGCAGCCTGCTCGCAACCAGCGCGCTCTGGCTGATGTTGTCCAGCTTGTTGGCCAGTTTATTGGCCAGCCTCAATACTGGCGACCTGGTAGTGGCCATGGCGCTCTACTTGCCCTGGTACGGTTTATTACTTTTCTTTTGCTTGTCCAACTATTACATCTGCACCTGGCTGCCTATAAGGGGCACGCCCTTGTCGCGTCTGCTGACGGTGCAAATGTTTGCCCTCAGCAGCGTTATTTTACTTTGGTTGTTGCTGGGTAGTTGGTGGGCAGATTTAATTCGGGAGTTGGGAATGGACAGCGCGAAAAATTATTTTCGCCACACCCAAAGTATCAATTTGCTCATTGGTGCGGCGCTCTATTTGATGTGGGTGTTGGCTCACTACGCCTTTATTCAGGCGGCAGCGGCAGAGCAGGCTCACAGTCAGCAGTTGGAAAAAAAATTGCTCATCAGCCAGGTGGAACTGCAAATGGTTAAAGCCAGTGTGCATCCCCACTTTATGTACAACTGTTTGAATATGCTGGCCAATTTGGCGCTTGTGCAGCCGGAAAAAGTGCACGACATCTGTGTGCAAATGTCCGACTTTTTGCGCTACAGCGTTAACTATGGCAACAAGGCCTGGGTAACTTTGGGCGAAGAGTTAAATCACATCAGCAACTATTTACATATTGAACACGAGCGCTTTGGCGAGCGCTTGCAAACTCAACTGCAGGTGGATGAAAACCTGCGCGCGCTTCAGGTTATTCCCTTAATCCTTTTTCCCTTGGTGGAAAACAGTATCAAGCACGGTATAGGTTCCAGCAGCGAGCCGGGCTATGTGCACATACAGCTAGCCCAGGAGGGGGAGGTGCTGATAATTCGTGTAGTCAATTCCTATGACCCAGAGGCCAAGCCCAAGCGCGGCACCGGCTTGGGTTTGGAATCCCTGCGCAAACGGCTAATGGCCAGTTTTGGTTTGGCGGCGGCGGTGACTACCCAGGCAAACGAACAGGAGTATTCGGTTACCCTGCGTATCCCCCTGCATAAGCAAACGGCAACTCTGGCCCAGGATGGTAAAGCCTCATGAGTATCAGCGCGCTAATTGTTGATGATGAAGCACACGCGCGACAGGGCTTGCGCCAGCTGCTGGCGGCCTTCGCCGAATTGGACATTGTCGCGGAATGTGAAAATGGCATGGCGGCAATAAAAGCTGTGCAGCAGTTTAACCCCCAGGTAATTTTTTTAGATATTCAAATGCCCAAGCTGGATGGCTTTGATGTGCTGGAATTGCTCGGCGATAACGCCCCTGCAGTAGTGTTTGTCACCGCCCACGACGACTACGCCATTCAAGCCTTTGAAGCCAACGCGGTGGACTATTTATTAAAACCGGTCAGCCGTGAGCGTTTGGAAAAAACCTGGTCGCGCCTGTTGCAGCGCATAGCCGCCCAGGAACCCGCCAACCCCCACAGCCAGCAGTTGCTGCAAACTCACAAAAATCAGCAGCTGCCTATCAGTCGCATTCTTATTC